>CP043975.1 GCA_015134335.1 Candidatus Stammera capleta | reverse complement strand
TTATATAGTTTTATTTTTTTAATATTTTTAATATCTAAATTATCTATTTTTTTTATTTTTTTTTTAGTTTTTTTAATTAAATTTAATATACTCATAATATATTTATTGTCACATATTATATAAATATATATATATATATTTATATAATATGTGACATTAAACAAAACATTAAATATAATAAGATTTTATTGAAATAATAATTAAAATAGATGTAATAATTATTTAAATAATAAATAAAATAAATAAATAAAACAATTATTAATATATAATTAAATTTTAAAAATTTAAGTTATTTATTTTTAAATAATAAATTACATCATATAAAATTTAAAATATAAATACAACTTTAAATTAATATAAAATTAATTATATTATTAATTTTATAATGGAACAACATTTGTAGCTGAAGGACCTTTAGCACCATTTGTAATTTCAAATTCTACAGATTGACCTTCAGTTAAAGTTTTAAAACCACTACTTTGAATTGCTGAAAAATGTACAAATACATCTTTATCACCATTAACTGGAGTAATAAAACCAAAACCTTTAGATTCATTAAACCATTTAACATTACCCTTAACTCTTGTAGACATCAATATTACCTTTAAAAAAAAAATATAATCTATAAATATAGATTAACATATATATTAATTAAATCAAACATATTTTTAATTAATTATAAATTTAAATTATTATATTTAATATGATACAAAGCTATTATTAAAGCATCAGTAACATGATCTTTAATATTATTTTTTATATTAAAAATCTTTTTTATAAATAAATTTATATAATTTTTATTAACTTTTATATTAGAAAAAAATGCACTTTTAACTTTATTAATATTATATTCATAAATAGGAATTAAATAATTTAAAGCTGCTAACATAATCACACCATTAATTTGATTTAATTTAAAACTAGTATTTAAATTATTTTTTAAAAAAGTTTTTTCTATTACTAATATATTTGGTCTAAAAATATATAATATTTTTATAAAAGATTTATAAATCTTATTCAATCTAATAATAAAACTTTTAGACTTACTAATTATAATACCACCAGATATAAATACAATATTTTTATTAATTAACAAATTATTATTACTAATTTTTAATAAACCATAACCAGTATGGTATGTACCAGGATCAACACCTATAATTATTTTACTATTAATAGTCTTCATATTTTATTTTAATAAAAATTTAACCTAAAACAATTAATCTGGAGAACCTGTTAAAAAACATATTCCTGATGTTGTTTTAGGAAAAGCAATTACTTCTTTAATACTAACTTGATAAGTTAATAACATAATTAATCTATCTAATCCTAGAGCTAAACCCATATGAGGAGGAGTTCCATATTTTAATGCTTCTAAAAAAAAACCATAATTTTTAATAATTAATTTTTTTTTAATATTTAAAATATTTAAAACATTTAATTGTAATTCATAATTATCTATTCTTTCTGAACCACTTCCTACTTCATATCCATTAATAACTAAATCATATGCTGTTGATAATAAATTTAAATAATTATTACTATTAAAATTATATCCATTAATATTATTTAATAACGGTTTAGTAAATGGATGATGATATGTATTAATTTTATTATATTTATCTACAAAAAACATAGGAAAATTAATAATTCATATAGGCATAAATAAATCTTTCTTAAATAAATTAAAATAATTACAAAAAAAAAATCTTACATTTGACATATAATTAATATTTTTATTATATACAATAATAAAATATATACTATTAACTAACGCTTTAATTTTAATTAACATTATTTGTATAGTATTATCACTAATATTAAATAAACTTTTTAAATTTTCTTTATATATATATAAATTATTTTTAATATCTAATATTTGAATATAAAAAAGATTATACATATATGTTTTTAATAAATACTTTTGTAAATATAAAAAATTTATATCTAATTTTTTATTTATAACTATTAATTCAGTAAATTTAATATTTGATTTATAATTAATATTACTTTTATATAAAAATTTATATATTTTATTACTAAATTCTAAAGGATTTCTTAAATCAGGTTTATCTGTTCTATATTTAAAAATACTTTCTCTATATGATAAACAAGGAAATATTTTTTTTAATTTTATATCTAAAATTTTAAATCAAATTTTATATAATAAATTTTCAACTAATTTTTTAATATCACAAAAATTTATAAAAGAAATTTCAATATCTAATTGTGTAAATTCAGGCTGCCTATTAGATCTAAAATCCTCATCTCTAAAACATTTAACTAACTGATAATATTTTTCAAAACCTCCTATCATTAATAATTGTTTAAATATTTGAGGTGATTGAGGTAAAGAATAATTTTTATTTAAATAAATTCTACTAGGTACTAAAAAATCTCTTGCTCCTTCAGGAAAAGATTTAGTTAAAAAAGGAGTTTCAATTTCTAAAAATTTTCTTTTATAAAAATAATTATATATAATATTTTTTACCTTATTTCTTACACTAAAAATATTAAAAACTTTAGGATTTCTAAAATCTAAATAACGATATTTAAATCTTATATATTGATTATTATTTTCTAAAATATTTAAAGGTAATATTTTAGAATAATTTAAAATTTTTAATTTATTAACTATAACTTCAATTTTAAAAATATCTTTTTTTTGTTTATTTACAATACCCTTAATTTTTATACAAGATTGATTTGTTAAACTTTTAGCTAATTTTAATAAATTGTTATCTACAATTACTAATTGTATATATCCCGTATTATCTTGTAAATTTATAAATATAATATATTTTAAAACACGTATATTTAAAACCCAACCATATAATTTAATATTTTTACCTATATCATTTATATTCAAAAAACCACAATTACTTTTTAACATAATATACAATTAATTTAATATAATATTAATAATTAATTTTAATTATATTATAATATATAAATAAACTAAATAAATTATTAAATTATATAATTAATAAAAATGAATATTAAAAATTACATAAAAAATCAAATAACAAATATTCTAAAATCTATTAATATTAATAAAAAATATAATTATAAAATAAAAAATAACTATAAATATAGCGATTATCAAATTAATGGTATAATTATAATTTCTAAAAAAGAAAAAATTAAATTAAATTTTTTATTTAAACTCATTAAACAAAAATTATTAAAAAATAAAATATTTAATAAAATTAAAATAATTAATCCTGGATTTATAAATATTTTTTTAAATAAAAAATATATTGAAAAATTAATAAATAAAATTTCTAAAAAAAAAAAATTTAATATAAAAAAAACTAAAAAAAAAAAAATATTAATTGATTATTCTTCTCCTAATATAGCAAAAGAAATGCATATTGGAAATTTACGCTCTACTATAATAGGTGATTACTTATCAAATATTTTAAAATTTTTAGGAAACAAAATAATTAAAATTAATCATATAGGTGATTGAGGTACACAATTTGGTATATTAATTACATGAATAAAAAAATATAAATTAGAAAAAAAAATCAAAAATATAAAATATATAAGTTATATATATAAAAAAGCTCAAAAATATTTTTATAAAAATAATAAATTTGCATTAAAAGCAAAAAAAAATGTTGTTAAATTACAAAATAAAAAAAAAAATATATATAATTTATGAAAAAAAATTGTTAAAATAACAACAAAAGAAAATTATAAAATATACAAATATTTAAATATAAAATTAAAAAAAAAACATACTATAGGAGAAAGCTACTATCAAAAATCATTAACTAAAATTGTAAATGATTTAATAAAAAAAAAAATTGCTATTAAAAACAATAAATCTATTATAATTTTCTTAAAAAATTATATTAAATATCCAATTATAATACAAAAAAAAGACAAAGGTTTTTTATATAGCACTACAGATATAGCTGCTATTAAATATAGATATAAAAAATTTAAACCAAATAAAATTATTTATATAATAGATTATAGACAAACAGAATATTTAAAACAAATTTTTCAAATATGTAAAAATTCTAATTATATACCTAAAAATTTTAATATTATACATTATAAATTCGGTTTAATATTAAATAAAAATAACAAACCAATAAAATCTAGAAAAGACAACTATTTAACAATTAAACAAATAATTAATTTAATTAAAAAAAAATCTAAAAATTTTATTAATTATAATAAAAAATATAATAAATATAAAATAAACAGAATAACTAAAAAAATTACAATAGGAACTATAAAATATATAGAATTATCTAAAAATAGAAAAACTAATTATTATTTTAATATAAATAAAGTATTATCATTAAAATCTAATACTAGTTTATATATACAATATTCATATACTAGAATAATTTCTATATTAAGAAAAAATAATACTAATACTACCAATAGTATAAAATATTTTAAATATTATATTACATCTAAATTAGAATATTTAATTTCACTAAAAATATTAAATTTTAAAGAAATTATAAAAAAAAGTGCTAAAAAATGCAAATCTAATATTATATGCAAATATTTATATGATATAAGTTCATTATTTTCAAATTTATATGAAAAACAAAATATTTCTAATATTAAAAACAATAAATTAAAAAAAAGCAAATTAAAACTAATTGCAATAATTTCCAAAATACTAAGAATTGGATTAAATATATTAGGAATACCTATTTTATACAATATATAATTATATTAATTTTTTTCCTATAGTAAATCTATAATTATAATTTAAACCTTTATAGGTCTTTACAAAATAAAAATATTTTTTAAAATTTAAAACAATTTTTTCTAAATTTAACAAAGAATGCTCAATAATCAAAAAACCATTAATTTTTAAATAAAAAAAAGATTTTTTTATAATATAAATAATATCTAATAAACCTTTACTACTAGATACTAAACTAGTATAATTTTCATAACGTAAATCACCTTTATTTAAACAATTATCTTTACTCCATAAATAAGGTGGATTACAAACAATTAAATCAAAAAAATTTAATTTACTACTATTAATATTATCAAATCAATTACTTTTATATATAATTATATTTTTAATATTTAAAAAATTACAATTATATTTAAGTAAATTTAATATTAAATCATCTTTATCAACAGCTCAAATAAAACTATTTTTATACTTTTTTGCTATATTTAAAGAAATACCTCCAGAACCAAAACCTAATTCTAAAATATTAAATAATTTATACTTTTTTATTAAATTTAATAAATAATTTAACATTATTTCTGTTCCTATTCTAGGTATAAAAACATCAGGATATATTTTATAATATATTTTATAAAAAAAACATTTATTTAAAATATACCAAATTGGTTCTCCTCTTAATCTTTTTATAAAATATAAATTTAAAAATATTAATTTTTTTTCTACTAAAATATAATCTAAATTTAAATAAATTCATAATAAATTTTTTTTTAAAACATTACTTAATAAAATTAAACTTTCTTTATAAATATACTTATTTTTATATGTATATAACAAAATTTTATTTAATCATTTTTTTATTTTCATATATAAAATTATAAAATAATTATTTTTTTAATAAAAATTTAATTAACAAATTTAAATTTCCATTTAAAATTTTATCTAAACAATAAATAGAATAATTTATTCTATGATCTGTAACTCTATTTTTTATAAAATTATAAGTTCTACTTCTATTACTACGTAAACCAGTACCTAATAAATTCCTTTTTTTAATATTAATTTCTTTTTTCCTTTTTTGTAATTCTCAAGAATAAATACGAGCTTTTAAAACTTCTAAAGCCTTAAATTTATTTTTATGTTGTGATCGTTCCTTTTGACATTCAACAACTATTCCAGTTGATAAATGAGTTATTCTAACTGCAGAATCAGTAGTATTTACATGTTGTCCTCCAGCACCAGAAGAACGAAAAGTATCAATTTTAATATCTTCATTTTTTATAATAGGAGCTAATAATTTTGGCGCTATAGGCATAACTGCAACTATACATGTTGAAGTATGTATTCTACCCTGAGTTTCAGTTTTAGGTACTCTTTGAACTCTATGACCTCCAGATTCAAATTTTAAATAATTATAAGCACTTTTACCTGATATTTTTAAAATTATATATTTATAACTTTTACAAGTTATACTATTACTACTTATTAAATCTACTTTTCAATTCATTTTTTCACAATACTTAATATACATTCTAAATAAATCATAAACGAAAAAAGCAGCCTCTTCACCTCCAGTTCCAGAATAAATTTCTAAATATAAACTAGAAACTTTGTTATCTGAATTACAATCATATTTATTTAATTTATTAATTAAATTATTAATCTTTATTTTTAATATATTTCTTTCTTCATAAACTAAATCAAACAAATCTTTATCATATTTTAAAATTTTTAATTTATTTAATTCAACTTTATATTCATTTATAGTTGTTAAAATATTTCTAATCTTTAATAAATTAGAATATTTCTTAAAAATCTTTACATTAAATTTATTATTAATATAATTAAATTTTTTATCATATAATTTACTTTCTATATATATAATTTTCTTTTGAATCTTAAATAATTTATCTTTATAATAATTATTCATAAATTTTAATATAATAACTAATTTTATATACTAAATTTTATATTATATATAATTTATTTAATTTTTTTATATAATATATAAATATTATATAATATATATTAAAGTAATTTAAATTAAATTTATAAATATGAATATAAAATTAATAATTGGATTAGGAAACAAAAATAAAAAATATAATAATACCAGACATAATGTAGGAATATGATTTATAAAAAAATTTATTAAATTACATAATATTATTTTAAATAAACTATATAAATTAAATATAAAAAAAAAAAAAATATATATATATATTCCAAATACTTATATTAATAAGTATGGTTTTCATATATATAAAATAAAAAAATACTTAAATTACAATAATAAAAATATTTTAATAATACATGATGATATTAACCTAAATATAGGTAAATCAAAAATTATAATTAATAATAAAAATAAAAATAATACACATAACGGTATTAAAAATATTATAAAATACATAAAATATAACTTTTATCAACTTAGAATAGGAATAGGTAAACCTTATAATACAAATAATTTAAAAAAATATGTACTAAGTATTCCACCTACTAAAGAAAAAAATTTAATTGTTAAATCTATAAAAATGAATATTAAATATATAAAAAAACTAATAATAAAAAATAATTTTAATAAGATACAAAATATAATAAATTCTAAACAATATTAAATAATATAATGAAAAATATATCTTATATAATTAAATTATATAAAAATAAACCTAAAAATATTATAGAAAAATTAAATTTAAAAATTAAATTTTCAGGTAGAATTATTTCTAAAAGAATAATGAAACAAAATATCTTTTTTAATTTACAAGATATTAAAAATAATATACAAATATTGGCAAATAAAAAAATTTTAAAACATAAATATATTAAAATAATTAAAAATAGTAATATAGGCGATATAATATATATAAAAGGATTTTTATTCAAAACAAACACAAATGAATTAACAATTAAATGCAAATATATAAAAAAATTAGTAAAAATAAAATTACATTTACCTGATAAATATAATAAATTAAAAAAAAAAAATACTAAATTTAGAAAAAGATATTTAGATTTAATTATTAATTCAAAAACTAAAAAAAACTTCTTATTAAGAATTAAAATTTTATATTTAATACGTAAATATCTTAATAATAATAATTATTTAGAAGTAGAAACTCCAATGTTGCATCCTATTCCTGGAGGAGCTATAGCAAAACCATTTATTACATATCATAAAAAATTAAATATGAAAATGTATCTTAGAATAGCACCTGAATTATATTTAAAAAAATTAATTATAGGAGGATTTACTAAAATATTTGAATTAAATAGAAATTTCAGAAACGAAGGAATATCAACAACACATAATCCTGAATTTACTATGATAGAAATTTATAAAGCATATTCAAATTATAAATATATGATGAAACTAATACAAAAAATAATTAACTATTTATTTCAAAATATTCATAAAAATAAAACATATATAACAATTAAAAATAACAAAATTTTTTTCTATAAAAAATATAAAGTATTAACTATTAAAAAAGCTATATATAAATATAGTTCTTTATTTAAAAATATTAAAGAACTAGATAACAAAAAATATATTAAAAAAATAGCTATTAAATTAAATATAAATATTAAATTATCAAATAATAAAATTATTGAAAAAATATTTAAATTAACAACAGAAAAAAAACTTATTCAACCTACATTTATAACTGAATATTCTATTGAAACTTCTCCATTAGCATTAAAAAATAAATACAATAAAAATATTTCTGATAGATTTGAATTATTTATTAACGGATATGAAATAGCTAATGGTTTTTCAGAATTAAACAATTACAAAGAACAAAAAAAAAGATTTATAAAACAAATAAAAAATAAAAATATAAACTATGATAAAAATTATATAGAAGCTTTAAAATACGGACTACCACCTACTGCAGGAATAGGTATTGGAATAGATAGATTAATAATGATTTTAGGAAAAATAAATACTATTAAAGAAATTATATTTTTTCCAACTTTAAAAAATATTTAAAATACTATAAAATTATTATATTATTTTTTTTAATAAAATTTTTAATAAAACTTTTTCTAATAAATAAATTTATATTAATAAAATCTTTATTATATTTATATTGAAATCTAAAAGTATTAGTATAAATATTATTAATTTTATTATTAAAATACTTATTAAATGTATTTTTAATTTTTGATTTATTTAATTCATTAAATATTTTAAATAAATTTAAAATATTTAATTTTGATATAAAAGCTTTACCTATAATTTTATTATCTAAACTATCCCCTATAATAGGTATCCACATAATTTTATAAAATTTTAATAATATTTTTTTTAAAGTAAAAAAATCTATAAACTTAAAAATATTAAATTTAATTAATGAAATATCATTATTAATACATAAATTAAAGTTAAAACTTAAAATTTTAATTTCTAAATTTAAAATATCTAAATCACAAATATTTCCTTTTTTATTAATATTTAAATATCCAATCAAAAAAAATTCAATTAATTTACCTATAAAACCTTTATCTAATTTATATTTTTTAAAATATTTATAATTACTTATATTTATTAAATCTAATATAGAATACCCATAAATAGAACTAGCTATATTAAAAAGTTTCTTTTCTAATTTAATCAACATATTAATTTATCTATAATTTTTAATTATAATTAATATATAATATTTATATTATTAATATAATAAATTATTATATAATAATTATTATTAATAAACAAAAAAATAATATAAAAAATGAACATAAAATGCGGAATAATTGGATTTCCAAACATAGGTAAATCTACATTATTCTCTATTTTAACTAAAAAAAAATGTATTATAAAAAACTACCCTTTTAGTACGATAAATCCTAACAAAGGATATACAAAATTTAAATATAAAAAATTATACAATATAGCAAATATATGTATTAACAAAATATTTAAATGACCTAAATTACAAATTATTGATATACCTGGAATAATAAAAAACTCATATGTAGGAAAAGGATTAGGTAATAATATTTTTAAATATATAAAAAAAAGTAATATTTTAATACATATAATAGGAATATTTAACTATCAAAATAAATTTAATAAAAATAAACAACAAAAAAATAAAATAAAAAAAGAAATAAAAAATATAAACAATGAAATATTATTATATGATTTAATAACTCTTGAAAATAATATCAATAATATTAATATTAATAAAAATATAATAAAAAAATGTATACAACATATAGAAAAATATAATTATATAAAAATTAATAAATTTAATAAAAATGAATTTCAAAAAATTAATATATTAAACTTAATTAGTCTAAAACCAAAAATATATATATTAAATATTAAAAAAAAAATTAAAAAAAATATAATTAATAAAAAAATATACAAATATATTAAAGACATAAATCATAAAAAATATATATTTACTTTAAATATTAAAAAATATTTTAATAAAAAAATTAATAAAAAAAATATAAAATTATATAATATAAAAAAATTATGTTTTAAATTAACAAAAAAACAATTCTTTTTTACTATTAATAAACTAGAATCTAGAATATGAATAATAAATAAAAAAACAACTTCACATAAAGCAGCTAAATTAATACATAGTGATTTTAATAAAAAATTTATTAAATCACAAGTAATTAGTTATAAAAACTTTATAAAATATAAAGGATGAAATAATTGTAAAGAAAAAGGAAAATTATTAATAAAAAATAAAAATTATATAATAAAAAATGGAGATATAATAAAAATTTTAATTAATAAATAATTAAAGTAATAATAAAAAAAAATGATTAAAAATATAAAAAATATATTTAAAAAACAAAAATTATTTTATTTTTTATTTAATTTAAAATTATGAAAACGTTTTTCTTTTTATATACTACAATCTATACTTATAATATATTTAATAAAACAATTAAATTTATATAAACAAAAATATATAAACCTATTTTATTCATTTAAAGCAATTTTATATAGTTTAATAATATTATTAGAATTAATAGATAATAACATTTTAATTCTAAAAAATATTATTTTTAGTCTAATTTTATTATTACTAGAATATATCATAATATTATTATATTGTAATAAATTATACTTTATCTATTTATGTTTAATTATAATATCTATAAGTAATGCGTTTTTAAAAACTAGCACATCACTTATATTATCAAAAATATATAAAAAAAAACAAAATAAATATAATATATATAGTTGATATACATTATATTATATCTATATTAATATATTATGATTATTTTCAACATTAATTACTCCTTGAATAAATTATAAATTAGTTTTTAAAATTACATTTTTTTTTTCATTTATATCTTTAATAATAACATTAATAATATTAATGTATTATATTAATTATATTAGTAAATTAGTATCAAAATTATATTTTGAACAAATTAATATTATATATATAAATTACTTAATAATTTTTTTTATATTATTAACTATTTTTTCAAATTTAATAATTAATAATATAATTTTAATAAATTTTATATTTAAAATAATAATATCATTATTATTTATTAAAATTCTAGAAATTTTTCTTTATTTAAATTCCATAATAAAAAAAATTATTTTAGTAACAATAATTTTATTATTTGAATCTAATTTATTCTTTATACTATATAATTTAATTACTACTTCATTAAAAATTTTTAAAATAAAAAATTTTTATACAAATATTTTTTTATATAATTTAAAACCTGAACAATTTAAATCATTAAACACATTATTAATAACAATATTTGGACCAATTTTATCAATTATATACAACAAATTAACATTAGGTAATTATATAAAAAAAAAAGTATTAATATATTCAAAATTAATAATAATAAGTTATTTATTAAAAAGTATAAGTAAATTAATTATATATATTTTAAATTTATTTATTATAACTAAATTAACTCATAAAAAATTATTATTATTTAATACTAAATTATGATTTGCACTAAACTATATATCAACTATTATTTCTGTAAAAATAGATAATATAATGAATATACCACAAAATATTAATATTAATAAATTTAAAAATTTAAATATATACTATAAAAATTTTTCTAAAATATAAATATATAGTACATTAATAACTATATTTATTATTATAAATAATAACATATTTTTAAAATAAAATTATTGATTATATAAAATAAATTAAGAAAAAATAAAAAATGAAAACTTCAATAATAATTTGTATGCATGGAAATTTAGCAACAGAAATACTTAATACAATAGAATTAATAATAGGAACTCAAAAAAATATTAAAGCAATAAATTTTTTAAGTAATGAAAATATTGATAATATTATTAAAAAATATAAAAATTATATTAAAAAATATTGTAATAATAAAAATATTATATTTTTCGTAGATATATTAGGAGGAAGTCCTTATAATGCAGCAAATAGATTATTAAATTATAAAAAAAATATTATAGCAGAAATAATATCAGGTACTAATATACCAATGTTACTAGAAACAATAATGTCAAGAAACACAAATACTTCAATTAATAAATTAATTAAAATTGCTCTTAACAATGGAATCAAAGGAATAAAAAGTACAAATTTTAATATAAATAAAAATAAAAAAAAATAATATGAAAATAAAACTAACTAGAATTGATGATAGATTAATACACGGACAAGTATGTACTGGATGAAGCAAAACTCTAAATATATCTAGAATAATAGTAATTAATAATAAAATTAGTAAAGATTCACTTAGAGTACAATTATTAAAACAAGTATCTCCATCTAGTATTACTTCTCATGTAATTAATATTAATAAATTTATTAAAGTATATAAAAATCCTAAATATAAAAAAGATAAAGTATTATTATTATTAACTAATCCTAAAGATTGTTTTAAAATTATTAAATTAGGAACAAATATAAAATCTATTAATATAGGAGGAATGGCATATAAAAAAAACAAACAACAAATAACAGATGCAATATGCGTATCTAAAAAAGATATAAAATATTTTTATAAATTACATAAATTAAATATAGAATTAGAAATTCGAAAAGTACCTAATGACAATAAAATAAATTTAATTAATATACTAAATAATATTAATATTAATAAGGTTTAATAATAATGGAAATTACATCTACACAACTATTTCTAATTTTTATAATAAGCAATATAATTGGAATAGAATCTATACTAGACCAGTTTCAATTACATAGACCTATTCTAGCAAGCACTTTAATAGGATTAATATTAGGAAATTTACCTATTGGTATTATGGTAGGAGGAACATTAGAAATAATGTCCTTAGGTTGAATAAATATAGGAGCAGCTGTATGCCCAGATACATCTCTAGCTGCTATTTTATCAACAATAATAGTAATTATAGGAAAACAAAATATTGGTGCTGGTATTACATTAGCTATACCAATAGCAGCAGCAGGACAAATATTAACTATAATAGTAAGAAGCATATCTATAAGTTTCCAACATTGAGCTGATTCAATTATTAAAAATAATGATAATATTATTTATATATCATATTTACATATAATTGCTTTATTAATACAAGGATTAAGAATTTCTTTACCATCAATGTTATTTGCTTATAGCTTTAATACACAAACTATACAATATTTATTAAATTTAGTTCCTACATTTATAACTAATGGATTAAATTTATCAGGTAATATGATGGCTAGTATAGGTTATGCTATGGTAATTAATATGATAAAAGAAAAACATTTAATGATTTTTTTCTTTTTAGGTTTTATAATTGCTAGTACTAGTTCTTTAAATTTAATATCATTAGGAATATTAGGTATTATATTAGCTATAATATATATACAACTATGTCCTAAATATTACTATATACCATATAAAAATATTAATGAAAAAACATCTAATAATGTAATAAAAGATGATGAATTAGATTAGAGGAAATTTTATGAAAATTACAAAACAAGATATTAATAGAGTACTAATACGTAGTTTTTTATTACAAGGTTCATGAAATTTTGAAAGAATGCAAGCTTTAGGCTTCTGTTATGCAATTACACCTATATTAAATAAACTATATGCTAATAATAATATACAAAAACGAAAAGCATTTAAAAGACATTTAGAATTTTTTAATACACACCCCTATATGGTGGGACCTATTTTAGGTATAACCATTGCATTAGAAAAAGAAAAATCTAAAAATTATAAATTTAAATCTAAATCTATTAGAAATATTAAAATAGGATTAATGGGACCTTTAGCAGGAATAGGAGATCCCATATTTTGAGGTACAATAAGACCTATGTTAGCTGCCATAGGAGCTAGTTTAGCTCTAACTGGTACTATTTTAGGTCCTTTATTCTTTTTTATATCTTTTAATACTATTAGATTATTATTTCTATATTATGGTATTCATTTTGGATATAAAAAAGGTATAAAAATTATTAAAGAAATTAATAATAATTTTATAAAAAAAATAACAGAAGGATCATCTATATTAGGTTTATTTATATTAGGCGCATTAGTAAATAAATGAACTAAAATCAAAACTCCAATAATAATTACTAATTATTTAAAAAACGGACAAATAATAAATTTAAAATTACAAAATATATTAGATAGTTTAATACCTGGATTTATACCTTTATTACTAACTTTCATATGTATTTGATTACTTAATAAAAAAATAAATCCACTTATAGTAATGACATTAGTTATAACATTAGGAATTATATGTAATTATTTTAAATTACTATATTAAATTTATAAAAAATAAATTATGAATATTTTAAATAAAACAGAAAAAAAAATTAAAGAAACAGCAGAAAATATTAAAGAAAAATATAAAAAAATATCACAAAATGAAAAAATTAAAAATACAACAAAACATTACCTTAATAAAAGCAAAAAATTTATTAATGAAACTTTAAATATATTACAAAATAATATACAAGAAAAACCCTTTATATCTGTAATTTTATCATTATCTATTGGAATTATTATTGGATATTTAATTAAAAATAATCATAATAATAAAAATAACAATAAATAAATTTATTTATACTCATATATAAATATATATTATATATATATGAGTATAATAATTAATTTATTTACAAAAAATATAATTAATTTAATAATAAATATTATTTTATGAATAATAAAAAAAACAAAAATATAAATATAACTAAAGAACTAAAAAATTCTTACTTAAATTATGCAATGTCTGTAATTATTAATAGAGCAATACCTGATATTCGTGATGGATTAAAACCTGTACATAGAAGAATATTATATGCAATGTATATACTTAAAAATTACTACAACAAAGCATATAAAAAATCAGCAAGAATAGTAGGAGATGTAATAGGAAAATATCACCCACATGGAGATAACGCAGTATATGATTCAATAGTTAGAATGGCACAAAACTTTTCTATGAGGTATCCATTAATTGACGGACAAGGAAATTTTGGATCTATAGATGGTGATAGCGCCGCTGCTATGAGATATACAGAAATACGTATGTCAAAAATAACAACATTATTATTAAATGATATTGAAAAAAAAACAGTTAAATTTAATCATAATTATGATTCTACTGAATATATACCTGAAATTTTACCTAGTAAAATACCTAATATTTTAATAAATGGAACAACTGGAATAGCTGTTGGAATGGCAACTAATATCCCTCCACATAATATTACAGAAATTATGAAAGCATTTATTAAATATATAGAAAATAAAAATATTACTACAAAAAATTTAATGAAATATATTAAAGGACCTGATTTTCCTACAGGAGCTATTATAGAAGATAATAATGGATTATATAATGCTTATAAAACAGGAAAAGGAACTATTAAAGTTATAGCTAAAATAAAAAAAGAAAATATAACAATAAATAATAAAATTAAAAAAAATATCATTATTACTCAATTACCATATCAAATTAACAAATCTATACTTATTAAAAAAATTATAGAATTAATTAAAGAAAAAAAAATTGATGAAATAAATTATATAAAAGATGAATCTGATAGAAAAGGAACTAGAATTGTTATAGAATCTAAAAAAAATATTAAACGTAAATTTTTAATTAATAAACTAATATATTTAACTAATTTAAAAATTTCATATACCATTAATATGGTAGCTTTATATAAAAAAAAACCAAAAATTTTTAATTTAAAAAATATAATTAAAATTTTTATTAAATATAGAAAACAAATTATAAAAAATAAAATTATATTTAAATTAAAAAAATATAAATATAAATTACATATATTAAAAGGATATTTAATATGTATATATAATATAGATAAAATATTAATTATAATTAAACAATCAGAAAATAAAAAATATGCTCTTAAAATAATACTAAAAAAAAAATGAAATATACTAAATAAAAATATTATAAACAAAAATAATAAAAAAAAATATAAATTTACTAAAAAACAAATTAATTATATATTAAAATTAAGTTTACATAAATTAACTATTAAAGAACAAAATAATATATATATTAAATATAAATTTTTTAAAAAAAAAATTAATAAATATAAAAAAATTTTAAATAATAAAAATTTAATTATAAATATTATTAAAAAAGAATTTATTAATATTAAAAACAAATTTGGTGATAAAAGATTAACAAAAATAAAAAAAAACAGTTTTAATTTTAAAATATTTGATTTAATTAAAAAAAAAAAAATTATCATTTTATTTACTAAAACAGGATATATAAAATATAGTAAATTATCTAATTTTAATACTCAAAAAAGAGGTGGAAAGGGAAAAAAAATAATAAAATTAAAAGAAAATGATTATATAAAAAACATGATATTAACTAATACTCACTATTATATATTATTATTTACTAATAAAGGTAAAATATTATGTATTAAAATTTATAAATTATTAAATTATATACAATCTCCTACAGGTAAACCAATTGTAAATTTTTTAAAAAATAAAGAAAAAATAAATCATATAACATCTTTTAATAAAAAAAAAAATTTTAAATATATAATATTAATCACAAAATTAGGAATAATAAAAAAAATATTAATTAAAAAAATTAATTTTAAATGAAAAAAAGGAATTAACTTAATAAAATTGAAAAATAAAGATAAAATTATAAATACACATTTATTAAAAACAAATAATCATAAAATTATGATTATTACCAAAAAAGGCAAAATAGTAAAATTTTTTATAAATAACATTCGTAATATGAACAAAAACTCTTATGGTATAAAAGCTATTAATTTATCAAAAGAAGATAAAGTTAAATCATCATTAATTATTCCTATGAAAAATAATAATAATGATTTAATTTTAATAATTACCCAAAATGGATATGGTAAACAAACTTATATAAATGAATTTACTACCAAATCAAGAGGAATTAAAGGATTAATAGCTATCAAAATAAACAATAAAAATGGTTTTGTAAGCCAAGCATTATATATAAAAAATAAAATTTATTATAAATTATTAATACTAACTAATAAAGGTAATTTATTAAAAATATCAAATAAAAACATAAATATATTAAAAAGAAACACACAAGGTATTATTTTAATTAGATTAAAACCTTTAGAAAAAGCAATTAGTTTAGTAAAAATATAATTTATAAAATATGTACTGATACAGTATTACTTATAATAGTAGAGCTTAATAAAGCACCTGATACCATTATTATCATATCACCTACTTTAGCATATCCATGAGATATTGATAATTTTTTTCCAATATTATAAAAATCATCAGTACTTTTAATATTTTTAACTATTAAAGTTATTACTCCTCTAGTTAAAATTAATTGTTTTGCTATAATTTTATTATTAGTTAAAGCTAAAATTAAAGATTTAGGAAAATATTTACGAATTAATTTTGGAGATTTACCTGCTTTAGTATAAACTAAAATTAATGGAGATTTTAATTTATTAGAAATATCAACAGCACTTTGACATATAGCTTCACTTATAGGTATATATTTTTCATTTTTATTTCAATTAATAGATTTATTCAATAAAGAATCGGCTCTTTTACAAATTATAGACATAATTTTAACACATTCTAAAGGATAACACCCTTTAGCACTTTCTCCAGATAACATAACAGCATCAGTACCATCTAATATAGCATTAGCTATATCACCAGCTTCTGCCCTTGTTGGTCTAGGATTATAAATCATTGATTCTAACATTTGAGTTGCTGTAATAACTACTTTACGATATAAATTACATTTTTTTATCATCATTTTTTGAGCAAATATTACATCTTCTACAGGTATTTCAACACCTAAATCACCTCTAGCAACCATAATACCATCAGAAACATTTAATATTTTATCAAAATTTTTTAACCCTTCCAAATTTTCAATTTTTGAAATAATTTGTATATTATTACCATTGTTATTATCTAAAAAATTTCTAATATTTAATACATCATTACTATTTCTAACAAAAGAAACAGCAATAAAATCTATTTTATTTTTACAACCAAACAATAAATCATTTTTATCTTTCAAAGATAAAGAAGGTAAATCAATATTTAATCCAGGTAAATTAATACTTTTATTTGATCCTAAAATACCATTATTTAAAACAATACATATAATTTTATCATTACTTATTTTATCTAAAACTTTAAAACTTAATAATCCATCATCAACTAAAATTAAATCATTAACCTTAATTTTATTAAAAAAATTATATGAAACTGAAACTTGTTTATTATTACCCAAATTATTTTTATTATTATACACAAAAAAAATTTTTTGATTTTTTTTTAAAAAAACATCTTTGTTATCATATAAACATAATGTCCTAATTTCTGGACCTTGAGTATCTAAAATAATAGCTATTTTTTTATTTAATTTTCTACTAGCTCATTTTAAATTATAAATATATTTTATATATTCTTCATAATTACCATGTGAAAAATTTAATCTAGCAACATCCATTCCATATTTTAATAAATTTAACATTATTTCTTTACTTTTACTAGAAGGACCTATAGTACATACTATTTTTGTTCTTTTCATATTTTTAAATTATTTTTTTTTAATAAATATAAGTAATAATTACATTTTATGTTTAAACCCTAATAAGATATATTTTTTATATTTAAACTAAATAAAATTTATATTATATATATATATTATTATATAATAATATTTTAATCAATTTAAATTAATTTTATGCCTAAAAATATTATAAAAGACCTAATTAAAAGAAAATTAATTAAACAAATTTCTAATAAATCTATTTTTTTAAAAAATATTAAAAATAATAAAATAATTAATATATATTGTGGTTTTGATCCTACATATAAAAGTTTACATATAGGACATTTATTATTAATAATTACTCTATTAAGATTTAAAATAAAAAAATTTAATATTACTATTATATTAGGAACTATAACAGCCCAAATAGGAGAATATACTTCACATATAAAATATAAAAAAAATAAAATTAAACAATTTACTAAAATAATAAAAAAACAAATTAAAAATATTTTTCAAAATTATAAAAAAAAATACAAAATTAACTTTATTGACAATAAAAAATGATTTAAAAAAACAAAACTTATAGATTTTTTAAAAAAAATAGGAAATTATTTTAATATTAACGAAATTTTAAATAAAGAACACATAAAATCCAAAATAAATAAAAATAAAAACATAACTTTTAAAAACATAACTTATATACTTTTACAAAGTTACGACTATTATTGATTATATAAAAATAAAAAAACTAATCTTCAAATAGGTGGATCAGATCAATGAGGAAATATAATATCAGGAATAAATTTAATTAAAAAAAAATATAATAAAAATGCTTTTGGTTTTACATTACCACTAATAACAGATAATTTAGGAAACAAATTAAGTAAATCATCAAAAAATAAACAAAATATTATATGACTAAATAAAAAACTAACTTCAATATATGAATTTTATCAATTTTGATTAAATATTAAAGATAATTTAACTAGTTTATATTTAAAACAATTTACATTTCTCAAAACAAAAAAAATAAAAATACTTTGTAAAAAAAATAATATTAATATTAATAAACAAATATTAGCTAAATATATTACTTCTATTGTTCATGGTAAAAAAAACACACAAAAAGCAATATTTGCTACAAAATGCTATTTTAATAATATTAAAAAAATAACATTAAAAAAATTTAATTTACTTAATAAAATTAATTTACCTAAAATAACTATTAATTACAAAAATAATATTAACATAAAAAAAATATTAATTTTACTTAAAATATCAAATTCAAATAATCAATCCATAAATTTAATTAAAAACAAATCTATATATTTAAATCAAATTAATATAAACAATATTAATTATTTAATTAATAATAATGATAAATTATTTAATAAATATAGTATAATTTCTAAAGGTAAAAAAAATTTTTATTTAATAAACTGAAAATAATATAAAAATATTTCCTTTTTAAAATTAATATAAAAAAAGGAAATATTAAATTTATTTATAAAATATTATTTAAAAATTTATTTTTAGTCAAAAATCTAAACTCCTTTATACCCTTAAATAAATTTAAATCATATAAACGCTCTTCAATTCTAATTAATCTATTATACTTACATACTCTTTCTGTTCGACATATAGAACCTGATTTTATTTGACCTACATTCATACCTACAGCTAAATCTGATATTGTTGTATCTTCTGTTTCTCCTGACCTATGAGATATTATTACAGAATAATTATGTTTTTTAGCTAAATTTATACAATTTAATGTTTCTGATATAGTCCCTATTTGATTAGGTTTAATTAATATAGAATTTGCTATATTATAATTAATACCTTTTTTAAATAATTTAGTATTAGTTACAAATAAATCATCACCAACTATTTGTATAGTATCTTTTAAAAGACTAGTAAAATAAACATAACCTTCTAAATCATTTTCACTTAAAGGATCTTCAATAGAAATTATAGGATATTTATTAATTAATGAATTTAAATAATCAGTAAATTCATAAAATGTATATTTTTTTTTTTCACTACTTAAATAATATAATTTATTTTTACTATTATAAAATTCAGAAGACGCACAATCTAAACCTAAAAAAACATTTTCTCCTAAATTATATTTAGATTTATATATAGCCTCACAAATTAAAATAATTGCCTCTTCATGATTTTTAAGATCAGGTGCATAACCTCCTTCATCTCCTACTAATGTACTTTTTTTATATTTTTTCAACAAAATACCCAAATTATGAAATATTTCTGAACACATTCTAATACTTTCAAAAAAATTTACACCTAAAGGTAATATCATAAACTCTTGTATATCTAAATTATTATTAGCATGACAACCACCATTAATAATATTCATCATAGGTACAGGTAAACAATATTTATTAAAATTTTTATTAATTTTTGAGATATAACTATAAAAAGGTAAATTTAAATATTTAGCTGCTAATTTAGCTATAGATAAAGAAACAGCTAAAATAGCATTTGCACCTAATTTAGATTTATTATACGTACCATCTATTTCTATCATTAAATTATCTATTTTAGATTGATCTAAAACACTTAAACCAATTAATTCAGACGATATTATATTATTAATATTATTAACACACTTTTGTACACCACGACCTAAAAATTTATTTAAATTATTATCACGTAATTCTAAAGCTTCATTTATACCTGTAGAAGCACCTGAAGGAACTATAGCTCTAGCATATATTTTATTAGATAATTCACACTCAACTTCTACAGTAGGCCAACCTCTTGAATCTATAACTTGTCTACCTTTTATATTTTTTAATTTACACATATTAATTTTACTATATTAAAAATTAATTAAATTTATAATATTATATAATAAATATTTAACTATTTATATTTAACTTTAATTTATAATAAAAATTTTAATTTAAATTTGACTTTAAATTAAATCATGATATAATAATACTATCGCGGGATAGAGCAGCTGGTAGCTCATCGGGCTCATAACCCGAAGGTCGTTGGTTCAAATCCAACTCCCGCAATAAAATAATAATTTTATTAAAGTTTATATATTAATTTTATGAAAAAAACTAATATTAATATATATAAAATTAATTTAACTATATATAAAAATAAATCATAAAATATATAAAAACATCAATATATAAATAAATATAATAAAACTTCATAAAAAATTATATTTTTATGAAAATTTTTAATATTTTTACTTAATAAAAAATATAAAATATAATAAAATTTATTTATAAAAACATAACTTAAAATTAATAAAAATATATTTTTATATAAAAAATTTTTATTAATAAAAAAAAATAAACATATAAATCACATTAAATTCATAATATTTACTAAATAATATCATCTATTAATAATAAACCTTATATAAATACAAACCTCCAGGTTTAACTAAATTAAATTTAAAAATATTTTTATTTTTAAAAAATCAAAATTCTTTAAACATATTTAAAGAATATTTTTTTGTTCCTACAAATAACAAACAACTTATTATATTACGAACCATACGATATAAAAAAGAATTAGCTTTAATATCAAAAAAATATAATAACCCAACTTTAAAAATATTTATATATATTATATTCTTAATAGTATTTAAAGACTGACAACCACTAGAACGAAATATAGTAAAATCATGTTTACCCAATAAAAATTTAGATGCCTGTCTCATTAATTTTAAATTTAAAATATTAGGATAAATATAAACTAAATTATTTAATAATGCATATTTTTGATTAGTATTTAATAATATATATCTATATCTACGAAATAAAACATTGTATCTAGCATGAAAATTTAATGATACAAATTTAACTCATTTAAATGCTATATCTTCAGGTAAGTTATAATTAGATATTTTTAATCATTCAATCTCTTTTTTATATTTAAAAGTATCAAAATGAAATGTCTGACCCATGCTATGAACACCTAAATCAGTTCTACTACTACAATAAATTTTAATATTATGCTTACATATTTTAGATAAAGTATTTTCAATAACATATTGAATACTATTTAATTTAGTATAATGATTTTGTTTTTGTCAACCATGATATAAAGTACCATTATATTCAACACATACCAATAATCTATAACAATACTTATTATTTAATAATAACATATAATTAAATTAAATAACTAATTAATCAACTTTTTAAATAAATTTTTATTACTATAACGTAAATAATATAATTTAGATTTCCTTACTTTTTTAATATTCTTTACAATAATATTTTTAATAATAGGAGAATAAACATGAAAAACTCTTTCAACTCCTTCACCATATGATATTTTTCTAATAGTAAAAGAAGAATTTATACCCCTATTTCTTTTAGCTATTACTATTCCTTCAAAAGACTGTATACGTTTTTTTTTGCCCTCAAAAACTCAAATTTTTACTTCCAATAAATTTCCTACTTTAAATTTTAAATTAATATTTTTATATATATAATTACTTTCTACAAAATTTAAAATTTTATTTTTCATATATTATTTTTTTATTAAATATAATTTTTTTTTATATGTATTCTTTAATGCTTTTTTATATCTTCAACGTTCTATTTTAGCATGATTTCCAGATAATAAAACTTTAGGAACTTTCATTCCTTTGAAATTAAAAGGTTTAGTATACATAGGATAACTCAATAAACTATTATAAAAATTAAAAGAATCATTTAAATTACTATTATTAGATATAATACCAGGTATATATCTAATAAAACTATCTATAACAACTAAAGAAGATATTTCACCACAACTAACTATATAATCTCCTATAGATAATTCTAAATTTACATATTTCTTTATTATTCTATAATCTATACCACTATAACGCCCACAAATAAATATAAGAGATTTATAAGTTAACAATTTTTTAATAATATTTAAATTTAATATTTTTCCCTTAGGTGTTAAATATATTATATAATATTTATTACAAATATTTTTAGCTTTATATAAAGCTTTATACAAAGGTTCAGGCTTAATTAATAAACCAGGTCCTCCTCCATATATTTTATCATTAATATTTTTATCATTAATATCTAAAAACAATCTAGGATTAATAAAATTAAACTTTAAAATATTACTTTTTACAGCTTTATTAATTAAACCATTTTCTAAAATAGAATTAAAAAAATTAGGATTTATCGTTATTAAATTTATAATATAATACATAATATGTAATTTAATTAATATCAACTCAATTTATATAAACTATATATTTAATAAAATCTATATTTATAATAAATTTTTTATATATAAAAGGAATAACCAACTTATTTAATAAATCTTCTTTATTAATAATCATTAAATAATAATCTTTACTAATTCTTATAAAATAATTTATATATCCTAAATATATATTATTATAAAAACTATAAACTTTATATTTTATAAGATCTTTTAAATAAAAAAATTTTTTATTTATATCAGAACAAAAATTATAAGTAAATATAAAATAATTAATAAATTTTAAAGCTGTTTTTTGTTTATTAATATCTGAAAATTTAACTAAAAATAAATTATTTTTATAATTTTTTCATTTTTCAATATTTAAAATAACTTTAAATTTATCAATAAAAATTATTCAAGGTAAATATTTAAAAATATTTTTAAATATATGTGTAAAAGAAATTATTTTAAATCACCCTAAATATCCATATATAGAACAAATCTTACCTATTTTTAATAAATTATTAAATTTCATATAATTTAAATAACTTTATTAAACTTTTTAACTAAAAATTTTACCCTTTTAGAAATTTTAGCACCATTCTTTATTCAAAAATAAAAATTTTTTTTTTTAATAAAAAAATTATTACTAATATTTTTTTTTAATAAAGGATTATAATAACCTATTTTTTCTATAAACTTAGCATTTCTAAATCTACGACTATCTGCCACAGTAATATGATAAAATGGTTTTTTTTTAATTCCATAACGTGATAAACGAATTTTAATCATATTTTAACCTCTAAATATTTTTATAAATTAACAGTGGGAAAGGGATTCGAACCCTTGATACTATATAAAAGTATACATACTTTCCAAGCATGCTCTTTAAACCACTCAGACACCCCACTAATTAATATTTTATTTTAATTATACTATATAAATAAAATAAAATATATTAAAAAAATTTTGACATAACTACATATTATCTTTATAATATAAATAAAAATATTCCTCTGTAGTTCAGTTGGTAGAACAACGGACTGTTAATCCGTATGTCACTGGTTCGAATCCAGTCGGAGGAGTTTTTATATAATAATATTTTTAATAGAATATTTTTTAATAAATTGCTTTCTTAAAATAACATTATCACCCATCAATGTTTTAAATAAAATATCTGCTTTATTAAAATCTTTAACATAAATTTTTGATAAAAATCTATTATTAGGATTCATAGTAGTTTTTCATAATTGATTAGGATTCATTTCACCTAATCCTTTATAACGTTGTATATACATTTTTTTACTTTTAATATTTAAAACCTTTTTTATTAAATCAGATAAATAATTAAAATAATATTTTTTTTTATTTAAATTAAAATATACTTTTTTTAATCTTAAATATAAAAAATATAATTTTTTACTTAATTTCATTAATTTTTTATATATATTTTTAAAAAAAAATAAATCTAATATTATTTTTTTGTATTTAAAATCCTCTTTAATAAAAAATTTTATACCATAAAATTTTTTATTATTATATATTATAATTGCTTTTATTTTATATAAACTATCTTTATTTAAAAATTTTACAAAATTTATTAATCATAATTTATTTTTTAATAAATCTTTATAATTAAATAATTTAAATATCATTAAATTATCCAACAAAAAACTTTTTAAATTAAATTTTAAATTACCTAATATTTTTATATACATTAAAATAATTTTAATTAAATCTTTATAAAATATAACTAATTTTTCAGTTTGATCATATATATTAATTTTATAAAAACTAAATATAATTTTATATTTTAATAAATCTCTCTCATTATTTAAATAATAATTAAATTTTTTAGTTTGTAATCTATATAAAGGAGGATTAGCAACATATAAGTGTCCTTTAATAATCAATTTTTTCATATATTTATAAAAAAATGTTAATAATAAAGTACGTATATGTGCACCATCTACATCTGCATCAGTCATAATTATGACCTTATTATATCTTAATTTATTAATATCAAAATTATTATCCTTAAATCCACAACCTAGAACAGATATTAAAATATTAATCTCACTAGAAGATAAAATTTTATCTAAACTATTTTTTTCTACATTAATAATTTTACCTTTTAATGGTAAAATTGCTTGATTAATTCTATTTCTACCTTGCTTAGCAGATCCTCCTGCTGAATCTCCTTCAACTAAAAAAATTTCTGAATACAATGGATTTTTTTCTTGACAATCTGCTAATTTATTAGAAATATTAGTTAAATCAAAATTATATTTTTTTTTAGCAATTTCCCTTAATTTTTTTATTGATAATCTAGTTTTATAAGAATTAATTATTTTATTTAAAATTAACTTAGTTTCATTTGGATTTTCTAATAAATAATCAAATAAATATTTTGAAACTAAATTTTCTACTAATATTCTAACTTCAGATGAAATTAATTTATCTTTAGTTTGAGAAGAAAATTTAGGATTAGGAATCTTAATAGAAATAATAGCATATAAACCTTCTCTTATATCTTTACCTATAACATTAAATTTTTGTTTTTTATTTCTTAAATATTCATTATTTATATAACTATTAATAGTACGTGTTACAGATCTTTTAAATCCCATTAAATGTGTTCCACCATCAATTTGAGGAATATTATTAGTAAAACATAATATATTTGATTTTATACTATTAACCCATCCACAACAAACTTCTAAAGTAATATTATTTTTTTTTTTAATAAAATAAAAATAATTATTATTTAATAAAATTTTATCTTTAATTAAAAAAACTAAAAAAGATTTTAAACCTCCTTTATTTTCAAATTTTATAAATTTTTTAATAGATATATCTGATAAATATATTTTTAATCCATTATTTAAAAATGAAAGTTCATTTAATCTTTTATAAATTATTGAATAATTAAAATTAGTACATCCTTTAAAAATATTTAAATCAGGTCAAAATCTTATATAAGTTCCATTTAACTTAGTTTTACCTATAATATTTAATTTTTCTAAAGGTTTACCATATTTATAAATTTGTAAATATATCCTATTGTTTTTATAAATTTTTAATTTTAATTTACTTGATAAAGCATTTACAACAGAAACCCCCACACCATGTAAACCACCTGAAATTTTATAAGCTTTATTATCAAATTTTCCTCCTGCATGTAAAACTGTCATAATTAATTCTGCAGTTGTAATATTTTCTTTTTTATAAACATCAACAGGAATTCCTCTACCATCATCTAAAATAGAAATAGAATTATCTAAATGAATCTTTACATAAATATTCTTACAATACCCAGATAAAGCTTCATCTATAGAATTATCTAATACTTCAAAAATCATATGATGCAATCCACTACCATCATAAGTATCTCCTATATACATACCTGGACGCTTTCTTACTGCATCTAAACCTTTTAAAACTTTAATACTAGTAGAATCATAAATCTTTTCTAACATATTTTTCCTATTTATTTAATTTTTAACTATAATTTTAAAGGCATTATTATATACAATATATTTAAATTTTTATTATCATTTATTTTTATTACAGAATTATGTTTATGAAAATAAAATCTTATTAAACTTGAATTTTTAACTACATTTAAAACATCTAAAATAAATTTAACATTTAAATGAACTTTAAATTTTTTACCTTTATAATTAATATAAATCTTTTCAATAATTTCATCACTAAAAGAATTATTAGAATATATTTTTAAACAATGTTTATCAAATGTTAAAGTTACATAACTATATGTATAACTACTAATTATAGCAGATCTTAATAAAGCTGATTTAAAAGATTTAATATCAATTATTAAATAATTATATAATTTAGTCATTAACAAAATATTTTTATAATCAGGAAATATACCATCAATTAAACTTGAATAAATAACAAAATTATCAAAAGTAATCTTTGCTAAATTTTTATTTACTTCAAAAATAATATTACTATCAATTTTAATAAAATCTAAAAATTTATATAAAGCTAAAACTAATTTACGAGATAATATAAAATTAAAATTATAATTTTTTATATTTAAATAAGAATAATCTGCTGTTTTATATATTGAAAGTCTATAACTATCAGTGGTAACGAAAAAAAAAAAATTATTATAAAATTCTACTAATAATCCATTTAAATAATTATGTATATCATTGTTACTAATAGAAAAAGAAATATTATAAATAATATTTCTTAATAAATTAATACTAAAAACAAACTTATATCTAAAAATTAAATTATTTTTTTCTAGTAAAGGAAAATGTTTAGTAGATAAACCAGATAATGTTAATATACTTTTTTCACAAATAATTCTTATTAAATTTAAATTATTATTTACATCAATTAATAAATTACTTTCATCAGAAAAAGTATTACATAAATCATAAAATTTTCTAATATTTACCGTAATTTCCCCAACCTCTAAAATAGAATTCTTAGGTAAAATTATATTATAATTAATTTCAATATCTAAATTAGTAACAGTTAAATATAAACAATTTTCTTTTAATAATAATAAAATATTTGATAAAATTGGATTTTTAAAATTTATTGTAATACAACTATTTAATTTACCTAATAATTTTATTATTTTTTTTTTTTTAATAAAAAATTTCATATTTTAATATGTCAATTATATATTAATAAACTATAAACCAAAAAATTATTGATTTAAAAATTTATTTATATTATAAAATATAATATATAAAATTACATAATAATACTATCTATAAATATAAAATTATATTAATATAAATATATAAAAATAATTTTAACTTAATAATAAAAAATATAAAAATGAAACGAACATATCAACCATCTAAAATTAGATCTAAAAAAAAACATGGATTTATAAAAAGAAAATCTAACAAAAATGGAAGAAAAATATTAAACAACAGAAGAAAAAAAAAAAGATATAAAATATCCAAATAAAAAAAGATTCTTTTTTAAGAAAAATATGATTATAAAAAAAAAAATAAAAATTAATTTTATAAAAAAATATGACTGATCAATTATATATTATTCTATAAATAACCATTATCCTAGAATTAAAATAATTATACCTAAAAAACAAATTAAACTATCAACTTTAAGAAATAAATATAGAAGAATAATATATGAAATATTTCGAATTAATCAATATAATATAAAAAAAATAGATTTTATATTTAAAATTAATAAAAATATTTTATTTTATCAAAAAAATAATATTAAAATTAATATATTAAAAAGTCTATATTTAGAATATTAAAAAAAATATATATAAATTAAATTATAAATTATAAATGACATTTTTAAAAATTACATATAATTTCATCTTTTTATTTATAGCAATAATTATTAATTATATAATAAAAAAAAAATATATTATTAATAATAAACTTTCTAGTATTAATATATATAATAATTATTTAAATAAAAATGATATGAAATTACAATATATATTACATAAATATCAAATGAATAATTTTTTAATTAATAAAATTATAAATAATACACAACATAATTATACATTTATAAATAATTATTTTAAAATTATAAATAATCCTATTATCTATATATTAAATAAAATAAACTATATATGTAATAATTGAATATTTACTATTATAATATTTAATTTTTTAATAAAAATAATATTATATAAATTATATAAAATACAATATATTAATAATTATAAAATAAATAATAAATTATATAATAAAATATTAAAAATAAATAATAAATATAAAAATAATAATAAGAAAATAAATTTAAAAATAAAAAATTTATACAAAAAAAATAATATTAATATAATATATAATAATATTTATTATATAATAAATTTTATTATTATAATATATATATACTATATTTTTAGAATATATAGAACAACATTTTTAATTAATAAAATAATAATTGATAAATATAATATTTTAACATTATTATTAATATTATTAAATTATTACTATAATTTTCACAATAATTATAAAAATTATAATAATTATGATAATATAAAATTATTAATGTTTATAACAATTATTTTCTCCAATATATCTAATATTTCACTTATATATAATATAAGTAACACTATATTTAATATTTTATTAAATAAATACATATATTATAAATTTATACAATAATATGAAATTTAAATCTACCATAATTGCTCAATGTACACCTATAGGTAATAGTGGTATAGGAATAATAAAAATTTCTGGTTCTAAATCATATGAAATATCTAAAATTATATTAGGAGTTTGCCCAAAAACAAGATATGCAAAATTTTATAAATTTAAAAACAATAACAACAAAATATTAGATTATGGTATAGCTATATATTTTAAATCTCCAAAATCATTTACAGGAGAAGATGTATTAGAATTAAATTGTCATGGAGGACAAAAAATAATGGAAAAAATTATTGATACAATATTAAAATTTAAAATAAAAAATATACGTTTAGCTAAACCAGGTGAATTTACTAAGAGAGCTTTTTTAAATAATAAAATAGATTTAATACAAGCAGAATCTATTAATAATTTAATAAATACAAATTCTACTAATCAACTTAACAAATCACTTTTATCATTAAAAGGAAAATTAACAGATAAAATTATAAATTATATTTATAAAATAAATAAAATTAATATTTTTATAACAAAAGAAATTAATTTTACAGAAAAAGAATTTACATATTTAAAATATAAAAAATTTAAAAAATATATGTTAAATTTTTATAAAAAAATTAAAAATCTATATAAAAAAAATTATAAACAATCATTTTATGATAATGGAATCAAAATAATAATAATAGGTAAACCTAATGTAGGTAAATCTAGTCTAATGAATAATTTAACTAAATATAATACTTCCATAGTTACTAATATAAGTGGAACTACAAGGGATTTAATTAAAGATAAAATATATATAAATAATATAAATATAGAAATTACTGATAGTGCAGGAATACAAAAAACTAAAAACATAATTGAAAAAATAGGTATTAAAAAAACATTAAATGAAATAAAATTATCAAAAATAATATTATTAGTAGATGATAATTATAATATATCAAATAAAAAATTTTTAAAAAAAAATATTAATTTAATAAAAAAAATAAAAAAACATCAAAAATTGATTTTAATACGTAATAAAATTGATCTAAGTAAATATAAACATAAAAAACATGATAAAATAAATAATATTAATATAATTAATATATCAAATAAAACAAAAAAAGGTATTAATATATTATTAAAATATATTAAAAAATATATTAAACTTATTAATAATAACGAAAATATATTTTATATAAATAAAAGACATATTACATTAATACAAAAAACAAATAAATCTACAAAATATATTATTAATAAATTAAATAATTTTAATTATAAAACTATAAATTTAGATATTTTACAACAAGAAATAAGTAAAATACAAAAATATTTAAATCAAATTATAGGAAAAAGAAAATTTACTCCTGAAACAATCATTAATAATATATTTAAAAATTTTTGTATAGGAAAATAATAAAATATGTTATATGAAAAATAAAATTTTTTCTTTTAAAATAAAAAAAATAAATAATCCTAATAGATTAGATTTAACTATTAAAAAAAAATTAAAAATTTTATCTAGAAATAAAATTATTCAATTAATAAAAAATAAAAATGTTTTAATTAATAAAATTAAAACAACTAAACCAAATAAAAAAATTAATATAAATGATAAAATAATAATTAATTATATATTACCAAATAATAAATTAAATATATCAAAAAAAAAACTAGATATTATTTATGAGGATATAGATTTATTAATTATTAACAAACCAGCGTTTACTTTAGTTCATCCTACTTTAAGTAAATTTAATTATAATAATACTATAGTAAATCAATTAATGTTTTACTATTTTAAAACAAATAAACTTTTACCTAGATATGGATTAATACACAGATTAGATAAAGATACAACAGGAATATTAATAATAGCTAAAAATATTAAGAGTTATACTAAATTAATTAATAATATGAAATTAAGAAAAATTAAACGTATTTATACAACCATTGTATATGGTAAAACCCATAAATATGGATACATAAACAAATCTATAAGCAGACATCCCTATAAAAGAACTACTATGCATATTAATAATAAAGGAAAAGAAGCTATAACTTATTACAAAATAATTGAACAATATAAATTTAGTACTTTATTAAAAATAATTTTACAAACAGGAAGAACACATCAAATAAGATTACACATGAAATATATTAATCATCCTATTATAGGTGATAAAATATATACAAATAAAGATATTAAAAATTATAATTATAATATAACTAATATTAATATTAAAAATTCAATTAATAATCTTAAAAGACAAGCGTTACATGCTACTACAATTATATTTAAACACCCAATAAATAAAAATTATATTAAAATAGAATCTCCTATACCAAAAGATATGCAAAAATTAATTAATATTATTAGATTATATAATTAATTAACAATTTAATATTAATCATCTTTCTAATATATATACGGCAGCTATAGCATGAATATTATAATTAGAATAAAAAGTATTATAAAAATTATAATTTTTATTAATAAAATTTCTAGCTTCATATGAAGTATAACATTCATCTATAAAAAAAATTTTTAAATTAAATTTAGTATTTAAAATATAAGCAAACTTTTTAATAGAATATAAAAATAATTTATTATCTAAATTTTTATTTGTATAAACTGGATAACCTATTACAACTTTCTTTATAGATCATACATCAATAATTTTTTTAATATCTAACCAATTAATTGGAATGCCTTTTTTAGCATTTAAACTTATCAACGGATTAGCAGTTTTAGTATAAAACTGTCCTATTGCTACACCAATATTTTTCATTCCACAATCAAAACAAATTATAAACATTTTTAAAATTTTATTATTAATAACAATATAATATTTTATAATAATATTAATTTATCTATATATATTTTTATTATATAAAATAAATTTATAACATATATTAATTTATATTATAATAAAAATATATTAATAAATATAGTGCATAATAAATATGAATAAAATACTATTTTATAGTATACAAAAATATGAAATAAAATTATTTAATAAAATAAATAAAAAATATAAATTTAATATTAAATATACTAAAAAAAGATTAGAAAAAAAAACAATTTATAAAGCAAAAAACTTTAATCATATATGTATATTTGTAAACGATAATGCATACGATAAATATATAATAAAAAAAATAAAAAAATATAATATTAAAACTATAGCGCTAAGATGCTCAGGATTTAATAATGTTAATTTAGATTTAACACACAAATATAATATTAAAGTAATTAATGTAAAATGTTATTCACCAATATCTATAGCAGAATTTACTTTAAGTTTAATATTAAATTTAAACAGAAAGATACATATTGCTTACCAAAACACTAAAAATAAAAATTTTAAATTAAATAGTTTAATTGGTTTCAATATGTACAAAAAAACTATTGGTATAATTGGAACTGGTAAAATAGGAATACAATTAATTAAAATATTACAAGGATTTAATATGAATATATTAGCTTATGATATTATAAAAAATAACTATATAAAAAAATACAAAGTTAAATATACTTCCTTGAATAATATATATAAAAAATCTAACATTATTACACTACATTGTCCATATACAAAAAATAATCATTATATGATTGATAAAAAAGAATTAAATTTAATGAAAAAAAATGTTTTACTAATAAATACTAGTCGTGGGGAATTAATTAATACAAACGCACTTATAAAAGCAATAAAAAACAAAAAATTAAGTGGAGTAGCATTGGATGTATATGAAAATGAAAAAAAATTCTTTTTTAAAAATTATTCTAATAAAATAATAGAAGATGATAATATAAATTTATTATTATCATATCCTAATGTATTATTAACAAGTCACCAAGCTTTTCTTACTAAAGAAGCTTTAACTAATATTTCAATAAAAACATTTAAAAATATAAAAAAAATAAATCTTAATAAATCATGTAATGATATTATTTAATTTTTTATGAATATATATAATAAAAATAAAATTAAAAAAAAAATATACAATAAAATTTTATATGATGAATTTAAATATGGTATTAATAAAAATATTATAATTAAAATATGAAAAAAAAAATTAGAACCTTTATGAATGTTAAAAACACGACTTAAAGCATATAAGTTATGAAAAAAAAATAAAAATAAAGAACCTAAATGATTTAATGGTTCTTATAATAAAATAAATTTTAATAAATATAAATATTACACTAAAACAATAATTTCTAATAAATATATTCATAATATACTAAAAAATCTTAAATTAATTAAAAAAAATATTGGTATAGATGCAATTATTAATAGTAATTCTATTAATACTTCTTATGAAAATAAATTACTAAAATTAGGTATTATATTTTGTTCTTTTAATAAAGCTATATTAAAATATTCAAATTTAATAAAAAAATATATGTGCAAAATTGTACCTATAAATGACAATTTTTATGCAACTCTTAATACATGTATATTTTCTGATGGAACTTTTATATATATACCTAAAAACACCATATGTCCTATACCTTTATCATCTTTTTTTAGAATAAATAAAAATAATTTAGGACAATTTGAAAGAACTTTAATTATATTAAATGAAAACTCTAGTTTAAATTATACAGAAGGATGTACAGCTTTATTTAAAAAAAAAAATCAATTACATTCTGCTGTAGTAGAAATAATTATTAAACGTAATGCTAATATAAAATTTACAACTTTACAAAATTGATTTAGTGGTAATAAAAAAAATAAAAAAGGAATTTTAAATTTTGTAACAAAAAGAGCATTATGTGAAGGAATAAATAGTAAAATTACTTGAATTCAAATTGAAAAAGGTTCATATATAAACTGAAAATATCCAACCACAATTTTAAAAGGAAATAATAGTAAAAGTAATTTTTACTCTATATCTATAACAAAAAAAAATCAACAATCTGATACTGGATCAAAAATAATACATATAGGTAAAAACACAAAATCTTTAGTAATAACAAAAAATATTGCCTACGAAAACAGTCAAAACACAAATCGTAATTTAATTAAAATAAACAAAAATGCATTTAATTCTTATAACTATACAAAATGCGATTCTTTAATATTTAATACTAATAGCAAAATATATACTTTACCAACAATTTATAATAAAAACAAAAATTCTATTATTGAACATGAAGCCAGTTCATATAATATTAATAAAAAACAACTATTTTATTTAAAATGTAGAGGAATTAAAAAAACACATGCATTATCTTTATTAATAAATGGATTTTGTGAAAATATTATTAATATATTACCATTAGAAATACATACAGAAATTAAAAACTTGTTTAATTAAAATATTTTAACTATGTGTTTATTTAAAATTATTAATCTATCAGTAAAATTAAAAAATAAATATATTTTATATAATATAAATTTAATAATTAAAAAAGGCGAAATACATATTTTAACAGGTAAAAACGGATCTGGTAAAAGCACTTTAGTATGAACTATTTCAGGAAATAAAAAATTTAAAATAAAAAAAGGTAAAATTTTATTTAAAAATAAAAATATTAATAAATATTCCATAAACAAAAGATTCTTAAAAGGTATTTTTATTAGCTTTCAAGAAAATATAGAAATAAAAGGATTAAATAATCAATATTTTTTATATATATTAAATAATAATAATAGAAAATATAATAAAAAAAAAGAATTAAATATTATAGAATTTAAAAAACTAATATACAAATATATTAAAAAAATTAATTTTTCATCTAATCTCTTAAAAAGAGATTTTAATTATAAATTTTCAGTAGGAGAGAAAAAAAAAAATGAATTATTACAAATTATGATCCTTAAACCTAAATTAATAATATTAGATGAAATAGATGCTAATTTAGACAAAAATACAATTAATAATTCTATTAAATTAATTAATAATTTAAAAAAACAAAAAAAATCATTTTTAATAATTACACATAATAAAAAATTAATTAAAAATTTAAATATAAATTTTATACATAAATTAAAAAAACACAAAATAATAAGTAATAAATTTTATAAAAAATAAATGAAATATAAAAAAAATATTTATAATATTTTAAAAATTATTAAAAATAAAAAATTTATTAATTTAATTCAAAAACAAATTTTTAAAATTTCATCAATAAAAATTTTTATTATTAATAAAAAAATTTTTTATATTAATAAAAATTTCATTAATTATATAAATATTAAATATATAAAAAATATTATTAATATTAATATATTTAATAATATTTATATTAATAAATTAATACACTTAATTTATATTAATAAACATAATAAACCACTATATATAATAAATATTAATGTATATAAAAATTTAAATATATCTATAATAGATCAAATTATAAATTATAATAATAAAAAAAATAATTTTATAACATTAAAATATCAAATTAATATTAAAAAACATTCTTATTTAAATTTTTATAATTTTAATATTAATAAATATTTAAAAATATTTAAATTTATAGTTACATATAAAATTATTATATATAAATATTCATACTTAAATTTTATTAGTATTTTTAATAATATTAAAAATTTAAATCATCAATTAATATGTTATTTATACAAAAATTCTAAAATTATAATAAATTTTTTATCAATTTTAATATTTAATAATATATTTAATTTTAATAACAAAATAATACATAAATATAAAAATTCAATAAGTTATTATAAACACAATTCATTAATTAAAAATAATAATTGTTCTTTTAAATTCAATTCTAATTCATTTTTAAAAAAAAAAGCACAAAAATCTTTTTCTAATATTATTAATAATAACCTATATAACAGTCATAATAATATTATATCTAGCAAACCTAATATAATTAGTTTTAATAAAACAAGTAAATATAAACATAAAACAACAATTACTCATATTAATAAAAAACAATTATTTTATATATTAAATAGAGGTTTAAATATTAAAACTGCTACATATATAATATATATATCATATTTTAAATATATATTAAAATATATTAAAATAAAATTATTAAAAAAAATAATAAATAAAATTATTAATAAACAATTAAATAAATAAAATGAATTTAAATATAAAAAAAATTAAAAAAGATTTTCCAATATTAAAAAAAAAAATAAATAATAAAAAACTTATATATTTAGATAACGCTAGTACATTACAAAAACCTAAAATAGTAATAAACAATATAAAAAAATTCTTAATTAATAAATATTCAACTATACATAGAGGTATATATACATTAAATAATAATAATACTAATTTAGTAGAAAATATTAGAATTAAAATATCAAAATTTATAAATTCAAAAAGCCCAGAAGAAATAATTTTTATTAAAAACACTACTGAAGGAATAAATTTATTATCTAATATATTAATAAAAAACAATATTAAAACAACATCTAAAAGTAATATAATAATTTCTATTATAGAACATCACTCAAATTTAGCACCATGATATTTTATATGTAATAAATTTAATATACAGTTAAAAATAATTACTATAAAAAATAATAGTAAATTAAATATAAATAAATTTAAAAAATTAATTAATGAAAACACAATATTAGTATCTATATCACATATTTCTAATACTTTAGGAACCATAAATCCAATAAAAAAAATAATTAAAATTACAAATAAATATAAAATTTTATCTATTATAGATGGGTCACAATCTATAATACATGTTAAAATTAATGTACAAAAATTAAAATGTGATTTTTTTATATTTTCTGGGCATAAAATGTTTACTTTAAATGGAATAGGAATTTTATATGGTAAAAAAAAATTATTAAATAAATTTAATCCATATCAATATGGAGGAGGAAATATAGCAAATATTAATATAATAAAAAACAAAATAAAAAAAATACATTTAATAAATTCTCCTTGAAAATATGAACCTGGAACATATAATATAGAAGCAATTATAAGTTTAAAATATGCACTAAAATATATTAAAAATATTAAATTAAAAAATATTATAAAATATGAAAAAAAACTTAAATTATATACTTTAAATAAACTAAAATTAATACCTAATATAATTATTTATGGAATTGAACCAAAAATAGGTATAATATCATTCAATATTAAAAATATACATTGCTATGATATAGGATTATTACTTGATAAATTCGGAATATGTATAAGAACAGGAAACTTATGTTGTATACCTATAATGAAATATTACAATATTACAGGCATGTGTAGAATATCACTAGCTTTATATAATTCTAAAAAGGATATTAATACATTTATTTATTATTTAAAAAAAGTAATTAATATTCTTAAATAAAAAATATATTTAAATATATAAAATGATTATTAAATGAAACAGTAAAACTATTAAAAAAGAAATATTATTATGTAAAAATTGAGATGAAAAAATTAGTTATTTAATTTATTTAAGTAAAAATTTACCTATTAATAAAATTAATATTAGAAAAAAAAAATATATATTATATAATTGTAATAATAAAATATGAATTAAAATTTATAAAATTAATAATAATATTTTTATTAATGCAGATAGTAATACAATTTTAATTAAAAGTATTTTAGTAATTATAATATCTATTTATAATAGATATAAATTTAAAAATATTAATTTCAAAAAAATTATAAAATATTTCACAAAAATGAAATTAATTAAAGATATTAACATATTTCAACAAGTAATCTTAAAAAAAATTATTTTACATATAAATAATATTATTATTAACAAATTATATATTTATAAATAATTAAAAAATTATTTTATATATTTATATAACATTTTAAATAAATATAAAAAATAACTTTTTAATATAAATATTTTTATATGAAAATATTATACAATATACTAAAAATTAGTTCTCTAACATGTATTATAAAAATAATAGGATTTATAAAAGATATAACTATAGCTAATATATTTGGTATTAATAAAAACACAGATTCATTTTTTATCTCTTTAAAATTACAAAATTTATTAAGAAAAATATTTACAGATGGCTTTATATCATATTTATTTATTCCTATATTAAGTAAATATAAAAATAAAAAATGCATTAAAGATACTGAACAATTAATTAGCTCAATATATTTTTTTCTTTTAATAATATTATTTATATTAAGTTACTTGAATTTAAAATATGCTAATTATATTATATTAATAAGCTCATTACAAAATTCAAATATAAAAAATTATAATAATAACTTTTTAATTATTAAATTATACAAATATATATCACCTTTTATAATATCAATTACTCTATCATATTTTTTTGCTTTAATACTAAATTTATGAAATATTACTTATCCTATAATTTTTATATCATTTATTACTAATATAAATATAATTTTTTTTAGTATATTTATAAGTAAATATTTTAAAATTCCTATTATTTCATTAATTATATCTATAATATTAAGTAGTTTAATACAATTTACCTTCCAAAGAATTTTTTTCAATAAAATTAAATTAAATATTTGTATTAATAATATTAATTTATTACATAAAGGATTTAAAAAAATTATTATTAAACTAATACCTAGTATATTTGGTATATTAATATATAATATATCTAATATAATAAATAGTAATATATTATTAAATACTAAAATAGGTTCAGTGTCTTGAACACATTATGCTGATAAATTAACTGAATTACCATTAAATATATTCGGAGGCTTAATATCTACTATTTTATTAGCAAAATTATCTAATATTTTTTATAAAAAAAATATTATAAAATATAATAAAATTATAGATAAATATTTACAAAGTATTTTATTAATTATAATACCTTTATGTTTTTTTTTTATAATATGTTCTAAATTATTAATTAGTACTTTATTTCAATATGGTAAATTTACATATACTGATGTATTAAAAACATCTAACATACTAATTATAAATACTTTATCTTTACCTGCACTTATATTAAATAAAATATTAATTACATGTTTTTACTCACAACAAAATTTAATTATACCAAATATAATTTTTATATCAGCATCAATATTTTCACAAATTTTAAATTTTTTTACATTAAAATGATTTAATTATATAGGTATATCTATTTCAAATTGTATAATAGCTTATTTAAAAACAATACTATTATATTTAATTCTAAAAATTAATAATAAATTTAAGCATCATATTAAATGAAATAATTTCTTTTATAAAATTATTATATCTAATTTAATTATTATAATTATACTATATTTATATGCTTCTAATTTAGAATTATATTTTATTAAATATAACTTTTTAAAAAGATTTTTTTATATAATATATTTAATAATATTAACTATTACTATATATACAATAAATTTATGAATTATAAATATTAAAAAAGAAGATTTATTTATAAAATAAATTTAAAATATTTTTTTATTTAAATTTTATTTTTTTTATTTAAAAAATATGTTTTATCAATATGATGATAATAATTATATGTATCGGTTTTATTATTATAAAAAATAACTGGTGCATATAATTTTTTATTAGATCTACGATGACCTCTCTTAGATCTACTTTTTTTACTTTTTTGTACAGCCATTTTTTTATCCTATTATATATTTTTAATAATATTTAAAATATAACATAATTTCTTATCTAAATTTGTAATTATAAAAATTTTTTTTTTATATATAGGATGTATAAAACACAAAGATTTACAATGTAAAAACAACCTACTAAATCCTTTAATAAAATATTTTTTATTAATAAATTTATTACCATAAATATTATCATACAAAACAGGATAACCTAAATCACTTAATTGACATCTAATTTGATGAAATCTTCCTGTAACAGGAAAAGCTTCTAATAAACTAAAATTATTAATATATTTTAATAATTTAATATAAGTAATAGCTTCTTTACTATTAAAAACTTTATTTTTAAAAATATATGATTTTTTATTATATTTAATTAAAAAATTTTTAATCTTAAAATATAAATAAGGAAATTTACCATAAACTAATAAAATATACTTTTTAATTATCTTTTTATATAAAAATAAATTATTTAATTTTAATAACATATATCTATTTTTAGAAATTAATAAAACACCAGAAGTATATTTGTCTAATCTATGAATTAAATTTAACATTTTATCTTTATAAATATTTCTATAAATATCTATTATATTTATATTAGTATTTAAACCACTATGTACACTAATACCTGAAGGTTTATTAATAACTAATAAATAATTATCTTCATATAAAATAAATTTTTTATAAAAAAAAATTCTATTTTTACTCAAAAAAATATTATTTGTATATATATTTATATTTATTAAAGGTAATCTAATAATATCATTTATTTTTAATTTATATTTATAACAAATTCTTTTTTTATTAACTCTTATATTACCTTTTCTTATTAAAGAATAAATTTTAGATTTACATATATTTTTAATTTTACTAAATAAAAAATTATCAATTCTTTGATTTAAATTATTTACATCTACTGTAATATAATTTAAAAAAAATTTATTATTCATAATTAAATATATTTTCAGTTATAAAATATTAAAACATATATTTATAATATTTAATATTAATTTAATTAATAATACATTATATACTAAAAATTTAATAAATAAAATCAAAAAATTAAAAAAATTATATTATGAAAAAAATATTAATAAACGCAACTCAAAAAGAAGAATTAAGAATTGCATTAATAAAAAATAATAAATTATATGATTTAAATATTGAAAATAATAAACATAAACCTAAAAAATTAAATATTTATAAAGGAACAATTATTAAAATCTTACAAAGTTTAGAAGCTGTTTTTATAGATTATGGAGAACCTAAATATGGATTTCTTCCATTTAAAGAAATATATAATATATATAATAAATCAAAAAATTATAAAAATATTAAAAATTTATTATATAAAGGACAAAAATTAATAGTTCAAATAATTAAAGAAGCAAGAAAAAACAAAGGAGCTGTTTTAACAACATTTATAACTTTAATTAGTAATAATACTATTTTATTAATTTATAAAAAAAAATTTTGTATATCTAAAAAAATTAGAGGAAATTATAGAAAATTATTAAAAAAAACAATAACAAAAATTAAATTACCATTAAATATAGGATTAATAATTAGAACAAACGCATATAATAAATCATATAAAGAAATACAACATAATATTGACAAACAAATTTTAATATGATTTAAAATACAATATACATTTAAAAAAATAAAACACACAAATTTGATATATTTACAAAATAATTTTTTTTTTAGAATTATTAATAATTACTTAAATGAAGAAATTAAAGAAATAATTATAGATAATTATAAAATTTATAAAAAATTTATTAAATATATTAATAAATTAAATACAAATAATTATATAAATAAAATAAAATTTTATAATAAAGAAAAACCATTATTCAGTTACTTTAAAATTGAAAATCAAATAGAATCTGCATTTAAAAGAATAGTTAAATTACCTTCAGGAGGCTCTATAACAATAGATATTACAGAAGCTTTAACATGTATAGATGTTAATTCATCAAAATTTAATAAATCTAATAATATAGAAATTACAGCATTAAATACAAATTTAGAAGCTTGCAAAGAAATAGCAAAACAATTAAGATTTAGAAATGTAGGCGGAATAATAGTTATAGATTTTATTGATATGAATATTTTAAAAAATCAAAAAAAATTAGAAAATAAATTTAAAAAAATAATATATAAAGATAAAGCTAAAACAAAAATTTGTTATATATCAAAATTAGGTTTATTAGAAATGTCTCGTCAAAGATTAAATACTTCTTTAAATGAATCTAGTTATTATATTTGTAATAAATGTAAAGGTAGAGGATATATAAGAAATTACAAATCTATAACTTTATTAATACTAAGAATTATACAAGAAAAAGCAATAAAAAAAAACACTATTAAAATATATGCAATTTTATCTATTAAAATAGCTAAATACATAATAAATAAAAAACAAAATATAATTACTTATATAAAAAAAAAAAATATTAAATTAAAAATAATAAAAAATAAAAATTTTAAAAACTCAAACTATATAATATATAGAATTAAAAACAAAAATAATTATATAAAAAAAAATATTAAATTTAATAATAATATTAAAATTAATAAAAAAAATTTTATAATTGTTAATAATATTTATTATAATTATTTATATAAATTTAATAATTATATATATAGATTATTTAATAATCTTTATAATAAAATCAATAAAAATAAAAAATTTATATACTATAGAATAATATATAAAAAATAATATTAAATTTTTTAATAACATATGAAAATTAAATCTTATAAACATATTAGAATAGAAAAAAAAATACAAAATTTTTGATATAAAAATAATATATTTAAAACTTATATTGATAAAAATAAAAAAAAATTTTATTGTCTATGTATGATACCCTACCCATCAGGACATTTACATATGGGTCATATTAGAAATTATACAATTGGAGATATAATAGTTCGATATCAACGATTAAATCAAAAAAATATTTTATATCCAATAGGATGAGATTCTTTTGGATTACCTGCTGAAAACGCTGCTATTAATAATAATATATCTCCTAAAAAATGAACATATAAAAATATTAAATATATGAAAAATCAACTAAAAAAAATAGGATTTAGTTATGATTGAAAAAAAGAACTTATTACATGTAAATCAAAATTTTATAAATTAGAACAATTATTATTTTTAATATTATTTAAAAATAATATGATTTACAGAAAAAAATCTATTGTAAATTGATGTAATATTGATAAAACTGTATTAGCAAACGAACAAGTTATTAATAATAAATGTTGAAGATGTAATAATAAAATTAAAAAAAAAAATATTAAACAATGATTTATTAAAACAACTAAATATGCTTTAAATTTATATAAAAATATAAAAAAACTAAAAAAATGACCTATAAAAGTAAAAAAAATGCAAAAAAATTGAATAGGTAAATTTAAAGGATATTTAATAAAAATTAAAATTATAAATAATAATAAAATAATTAAAATTTTTATAAAAAAATTAGAATATCTTACAGCAACAACATATATTTTAATTTCTTTAACACATAAAATTATAAAAAATTTGTATTACAATATATTTAAATATTCTAAAAAAGATTTTAAAATAAAAAAATTAAAAAATGAAAAATATTATATAAAAAAAACTAATTTATATATTATTCATCCTATAACTCATAAAAATATTAAAATTTTAATTAGCAATATACCAAATATAATATATAATTCTAAAATAATATTTTTTACACCAATTTGTTCTAAAAAACAATATAAATTAGCTAAATTATTTAAATTAAAAATTATTAATATCTTTAATAAATTAAAATATTTAAAAAAAAAAAAATTAAATACAAATATTAAATTAATAAATTCATATTTATTAAATAATTTAAATATTAAAAAAGCTAAAAAAAAAATTTATAAATTATTAAATAAAAAAATTAAAAAAATTATAATATTTAAATTAAAAGATTGAGTAATATCTAGACAAAGATGTTGAGGCGTTCCTATTCCAATTTTATATACTAAAAATAAATATAAACCAATACATAAAAATAATTTACCAATTAAATTACCTAAAAAACTTAATATTAATATTAATAATTTAAATCCACTTAAATCAAACATAAAATGACAAAAAACAAAATATAAAAATAAAATTGCTTATAAAGAAACTGATACTATAGATACTTTCTTATCTACATCATGATATCATATAAAATTTACATCTTTTACTAATAAAAAAGTAATATGTATTAAAAATAAAGCAAATTATTGATTACCTATTGATGTATATATAGGAGGAATAGAACATGCAACTATGCATTTAATATATTTAAGATTTATACATAAATTTTTTAATAAACTAAAATTAGTAAAATATAAAGAACCAGTTAAAAAACTTATATGTCAAGGTATGGTTTTATCAAAAACTTTTTATTATAAAAATAATAATATAATTAAATGAATAAACTTTAAAAATGTTATAAAAACTTTTGAAAATAATAAAATTAAATATAAGCATATTAAACATAATAATATTTCATTAAAATATTATGGATATAAAAAAATGTCTAAATCCTTAAATAATGGAATAGAACCTAAAAAAATTATTAAAAAATATGGTGCAGACACATTAAGATTATTTATTATATTTAGTGCACCTATAGATAAAAATCTGATTTGAAAAACTAAAAACATTATTGGTAGTTATAGATTTTTAAAAAAATTATGAAATATAACTTTAAATTTTATTAATATAAATAAAAATAAAAAAAATCTAAAAACAAAATATAATATTAAACAATACAATAAAATTAAATTTTTATTACATTATACAATTTATAAAGTTACAAAATATATTAAAAAATATTATTTTAATATATGCATATCATTAATTATGAAATTTATAAAATATTTTAAAAAATATACTATTATTTATAATATAAAATATTTAAAATTATATAAAAAATGCTTAAAAAATATAATACTTTTAATATATCCTTTTACTCCACACATAAGTTTTTATTTATGAAACAAATTAACTAAAAAATATTATAATAAAATTGATTATGTTAATTGACCAAAATATTCTAATAAAATAATTAAAAAATTTAAACGATTAAATTTAATTATACAAATAAATGGTAAAAAAATTTTTATAATGAAAATAAAAGAACAATACAATAAAAAAAAAATAATAAAAAAAATATATAAATATAAAAATTTTAATAAATACTTTAAAAATATAAAAAAAATTATATATATAAAAAATAAAGTTATTAATTTTATAATATAAAATTAATTTAAAATGAATAACATAAAAAAAAAAATTAAATATACTATTTATTATATTATAGGTCAAAATAATTTAAAAAAAAATAAACAAAAAAAAAAAATTATAAAAAATATAAAAAATATATATAAAAATATTAATATATATAATTATTTTATTAATAAAAATTTTACATGAAATGTAATAACAAATGAAATAATTAATACTAATGTTTATTTTAAAAATCCTAAAATAATAATATTAAATATTAATAAATATATAAATAAACTAAACGATTTAATTAAAAAATATATTTTAAATATATTTAAAAAACAAAAAATATATTTAATATTTAATTATGAGTTTAAACAAAATATAAATTTAATTAAAACCCACAAAAAATATAAAATTTTAAATTGCAAATTAAAAACAAAAAAATTTAACAATAACAACAATAATAAATATATAAAAAAATTAATAACATATATTTTTAATAAAAAAAACATTAAAAAATTTTTTATAACTTTTAATAAAATTAAATATAAAAATTTTGATAAAATATTTATATTCAATATTCTATTTAATAACTTTATATTAAATATTAATAAAAATATTTATATATATACTAAAAAAATTATAGATATATTTTATAAATATGAAATAAATTATAAATTTAATAATAAAATTACATGAAATAATATTGAAATATTATGTTTATATATTATAAAATATAATTCTTTAAAATTTTAAAAAACATTTATTCTGTTTATTATATTATTATATTTAATATCATAATTTTTTATACTTTTCCAAAAAATATTAATATCGCCATATATTATAATATTTTTTTTTGCTCTACTTAAAGCAGTATAAATAATATTATTATTTAATAAAGATATAATCCTATTAGGCAATATTAATAAAATATTATCATATTCTAAACCTTGAGATTTATGTACTGTAATTGCTCAAGAATTAATTCAATAATTTTCTAAAATAAATGGATGTATATCTTCTTTAAGATTTTTAAAAATTAATCTTAATTTATTAAATTTATTTATATAAAAAAAACCTATATCACCATTAAATAATTTAATATAATTATTATTTCTAATTATCAATATAGGTTCACCATTATAATTATTTTTAAGAGATAATATATTTTTATAATTAATATTAGTTAAATTATTAGTTATAAGATAATTATTTATATACTTATTTAAAATATTAATACCATATTTTGAATCTTTTAATATACAAATAATTTTATTTTTATTAAAATATTTAAATAATAAATTTATATTAATATCAAAAAAATTTAATTTAATTAAATTAATATAATTACTATAATGACTAATACATAATTTTAATAAAAAATTATAATCAAATTTATTAGAATCATAAAAATTAATATTATATTTAAAATTTATATTTTTATTATAAATAAATTTATATAATTTAGATTTATAATTAACTTTAATTAAATTTAAAAATTTATATAAATATTTATTATTTTTATAACGATAATTTTTATTTAAAAAAAAGAAATTTTTATAATTTAAAATATAATTATTATATTTTTTTATTATTAACTTATTTTTAATTAAATTACAAATTTCATTAAAAACAGAACCACACTCTATTGAAGAAATTTGATCTTTGTCGCCTACTAAAATAATTTTAGTATTTATATCTAAAGATGATATAAAATTATAAAATGTTACTAAATCTAACATTGAACATTCATCTATAATAATATAATTAGCTTTTATTTTATTATTTATATTATATTTAATATAATTATAATTAAAATTATATCCTAAATATTTATGTAATGTATAACATTTAATATTAAAATTAAATTTATTTCTTAAATTAATATTAAATTTATTAATTTTATTAAATAAACTATTATTAAGTAATGATGAAGATTTACCTGTTAAAGATAATAAAATAATAGAATTATTAATATTAAATTTACATATTTTATATAAAAAAAATACTAATTTAATAATTAACATACTTTTACCTGTACCAGGACCACCAGAAATAATAGTAATTTTATTATTTAAAATACTAAATATAAGTTTATAAAAATATTTTTTAATATTTAAATGTTCCATGTAAAAATATATTTTTTTATCTAAAAAAGAACTAACTTTTTTTACTAATAAATTTTTATTTAAATAATTAATAATATAATTTTCATAAAATCAATACTTATATAAATAAATACAATCATTAAATAATATTAAAGGTGTATATCTATTTTGATATCAAGAACTTATAATATCATTTATAAACATCAATTCAATACATTTTTTTAATGAAATATAATTATTAAAAAAATAAAATAAAAAATTCTTTATATAATTAGTAAAAAAATTATTATTTAATATTTGATTTAAAAACAAACAAACATTACCTTTTCTTGTTGATAAACTTACAATTGAAGCAAACAACATATATATACAACTATAATTATCATTATTAAATTCAAATAATTTAGCAAAAGTTATATCAACTAATTCAAATTCTTTGTATTTTAAAGATTCAAATAAAAATTTATAAATTATATTTTTCATAAATAATTTTTTTATTTAAATAATAATAAATTTAATTTATTTATTAATTTAAATTTAGGTTTAATATAATATATACCATATATACTTCTAAATTTAGAATTTAAATTTAAACCTCTCAAAAAAATATAATATATACCACCAAAATTAACATTATAATTATAATTTGATAATTTAATATTTAAATATCTATGTAAAGCTATACTATATATTTGATATTGAATATCATATCTATTATCACACATTGAATTAAACATATTTTCATAATTATAATCAGTATAATGATAACCTAATCAATTAGTTTTATAATCAACTATATAATAACAATTTTTATATATAAAAATTAAATCTATAACTCCATCTAAATATCCATATAAAATATCTTCTATATTGTTATTTAAACAACTTTTAGTAATTAAATCATATTTACTAGATAAATTAAAATATTGATCAAAATCTATTTTTTTCTTTAAAGATAAAACAAAATTAAATTCTTTAAATATATTTTTATACTTAATATTTACCAAATTAACATTTAAAAATATAAATTTATAATTTAATAAATTTAATAACATATATTTTATTATAAAAATTCATTTTTTGTTAACTTGAAATTTATATAAAATAAATAATAAATAATTAAAATTTAATTCATTTTTAAAATTAATAATCTCTAATATATAATGTAATACATTACCTATCTTTTTTCCTTTAGGTAAATTACCTAAATTATATTTATTATATTTATTTAGTTTAATATTAATATTTAAATTAAAATTATAATTCATTAATAATTTTATTTTAGAATAATTAAAAATATTTTTATTAAATTTACATAAAGAAATATTTTTATAATTTATAATATTTTTTTTACCTTTTTTTTGTTTTAATATATAAATTTTTTTTTCATAATTACTTAAATATAATTTTAAGTTAATATATTTAATAAATATAAATTTATATTTAATATTACTAAAATTTATATTTTTTTTTTCTAAATCAATATTAAAAATATTATTAATATAACTATAAATATTTCTAAAATAATTATTTATATTATTATTATTATATAAAAATATATTACATTGATATATTGCTCTTGTTAAAGCAACATAAAGTATTCTTATTTCTTCAGAATATATTTCATTTAACATTAAATTTTTATTAAATTTAAATTTATATAAATCTATATTATATTTAAAATTTTTTTTGTTATTAAAAAAATAGTAATTATAATATTTACTTAAAGATATTAAAAAAGGTAATCATACAATATTATATTGTAAACCTTTAGACTTATGTATTGTAGTAACATTAATAGATTCATATTTATAATAAGAAGATCTAATATAATATTTAGTTTTACAAATATTATTTATATTTTTTAATTTATTTTCAAATCAATTTAATAATAAAAACTTATCATTTAATTTTAAATTAACTTTATATAATATTTCAGAAATATGTAATATATTAGTTATATACTTATTAAAATTATTTAATTTTTTTATTATAATTTTTTTTTTTTTAATAATAAATTTAATCATAGAATAAAATCCATGATTATTTCAAATATCATAATATAAATAAAATTCTTCTAATATATAATTAAATAATTTATTATTATTAATAAATTTATTAATATTAAAAATATTATAACCAAATAATTTTGTTAATAACGCATTTTTTAAATCTAATTTAGAAACAGGGTTTAAAATAGATTTAATAATATAATATATTTCTAATGATTCAGATATATTAAATATATTTTTAGTATTATTAAAACCTATAATAGGTAAATTAAATTTATTAAATACTTCTAAAATAATATTAATTTCATTATTATTATATACTAATATAGATATATCTGAAAATTTTATATATCTATTTTTAAAAGTAAATTTATCTATTAAGCTATATTTTTTATTTAATAAATTTAAAATTTGATATGCACAATATTCAGCTAATTTATATTTTTTATTTAAACCACTATAATTATATATATAAAAAATTTTTAAAGAACTATCTAATTTTTTATTTTTTAATATATAAAATTTTTTACTATTTAAACATGATTTAGATTTTATATATAAAATTTCTTTATAATAAAAAGGATATTTAAAATAACTAAATATATAATTAATACTTTTATTTAAAAAATATGAAGTACGTCAATTAATATTAAATGTATAACAATGATTAACTAATTTTTTTATACTTATATAATGAAATATATTTGCTCCTCTAAAAGAATAAATAGATTGTTTAATATCTCCAATTAATATAATTTTTGTATATAAATTAGTATTATTTTTTATATAAATATTATTAAAAATATTAAACTGATAAATATCAGTATCTTGAAATTCATCTATTAATACTATAGGAAAATTTTTTCTTAAAATATTAATCAAAGATTCTTTAAAATCTATATTCAAATAATTATTTAATTTAATTATTAAATCATTAAAACTAATTAAAGAATATTTTTTTTTACGCTTTTCTAAATTTTTATTAATAAAAAATATACAATCTAAAATTATATAATTATGTAAATCTTTTACTAAATATAATAAATATTCAATATAAATAAATATATCATATTTAAAAATTACAATATTATTATATATTAAAGAATTATAACTTAACTTAATTAAATTATTAGGTAAATTAAAATTTAAAGTTTCATCTTTAACTCATAAATTTATTTCTTTAAATAAAGAATCTATATCATAAATATTTTTTATATGTTTTTTTATTAAACATAAATAATTATATATATATTTTTTTTTTAAATTTCATAAAGACTTAAAAATATTAATATGATTAATAATAAATTTATAACAACTATTAATATTTTTATATTTTTTTCTATTAAAATTAAAATCAATTTTAATATGATTATATAAAGGAATAATTGTTTTATGTAATTTATTATAATTATACCAATATGTTATAATTATTTTAATAATTTTACTAGATAAATTAGATATATTTTTATACCAATAAATAATTACTAATTCATAAATTAAATAAAATTCATTAGAAATAATATTTGAATTATAATTAATGTTAAATTCTAAAAAATTATTAAATATAATTTTTTTACAAAAACTATGTATAGTAAAAATAGAAATATTATCTATTTGATATTCTAATTGTATTAATAAATTAATTATATTAACTGAATTTTTAATATATTCATATATTTCTATAATTTCATTATTAACACATTTTTTTAATATACAAGACTCTTTTAAAAATCTAATATTATTTAAAATTCTACTCTTGATTTCTAAAGTAGCTAAATCAGTAAAAGTTACTATTAAAATATTATTAATATTTAAATTATTAAATTTATTACTTATATTTATTTTTAGTAAAAATCTTAAATATAATAAAGAAACAATATTAGTTTTACCTGTTCCAGCAGATGCTTCTATTAAACTACTCTTATATAATTTACTTTTTAATAAATTAAAAATAGTTTCCTTAACCATATTTATATTATACTTTTATTTAATTTTTAAATATTTTAACATAGGTAACAATCATTTTTCAGACTGTTTAATAATATTTTTATAATCTATAAAATAATTATTATTAATTAAATAATTTATATATATATCTTTAATATATAATTTTAAATATTTATAATTTAATAATACATTTTTAAATTTAAATAATAATTTCTTTTTATAAAATTTTTCTTTATTAAAACTATAAAAATTAAATACATAATAATTATTAAATTCAGGCAAAAAAAATAACATATTTTTAATACCACTTAAAAATCCATTTATATAAAAATTTAAATTATATTTAGATGTATTAATATCTAATTTTTTAAATTTAAAAATACCATTATAACCATATAAAAAACTATTACAATTCATTCCTATATAATTATATATTAAATGATTTATCCAAAAAATTAATAAATCATTAACATTAATACGTTTAGGTATTCAATGTAAATTTAATTTATTATATAATTTAAAATTACCACTTAATACAAAATTTTTATAATTAATATTAAAATTATATAATTTAATATTTTTTACATAATTAAACATTCTATTAAATAATTTTATTATATTATAAATTTCTTTATTTCATATTATTTTTCCTATATTTCCCATAGGAATTAAATTTAACATTTGTAAATATAAATAAAAATTTTTATTAAAATTTTTTCCCATTAATAAATAATTTATAAATATTTTTCTAAACATATAAAAATTTTTAATATTAAAATCTATATTATAATAAACCAATAAATTATTCATAATATAATTAAATTTAATATATAAAGAATTATTAAAAAAATATTTTACAGGATTTAATCAAAATTCATATATATTTTTTAAAGTAATATATTTTATATTAATATTTTTATTTATTAAAATAAATTTATTATTAATATCTATATTATTATTTTTTTTTTTATTACAACATTTATAAAATAATTTCTTTAATTTAATTTTATAATAAATATTAAAATATAAACCTACATAATTTAATAAATTATTAAGCAAAATTGAAGGAAAATATTTATTAAAATTTTTAAAAGAAATATTTATATAACTTATATATAAAAAATTTCTAGTTAATAAAATTTTTTCAAAAAATAAATATTTTTCATATTCAAATCTTGAACTATCACCAATTTTATAATATATATTCATTAAATCAAAATTATAATTAGTTAAATTTTTAGGATATATATTAGAATTTACTCCTAAAATACAAACAACTTTAAAAGACAAAGAAATAATATTTTCTATTGAACAAATATTAATATGATTAAGTAAAAACAACTTTTTACTAGATTTTTTATTAATAAACAAATTTAAAATTTTAATAAATATTAAATAATCAATTTTTTTAATTAAACTAAAACATTTATATTTAAATAACAAATATTTATAATAATTTTTTTGTAAAAAATAATATTTTTTTATAATATTAAAATTAAAAAAATCTTTTATAAGATTATTCAACAATTTTACTCAAATATTAAAATTATATTTATTATTTAAAATTTTTTTTCAATATAAAATTTTAAAAATAAAGTCAGAAAATTTAGCTATTAATTTATTAATATAATTATTACCTATAGTTGCATAATTAAAAATATTTTTTCAAATAAAAAATTTTTCATGAACAGCATAACTTAATAATAAACTTTTAATATTACTTAATAATGAAATATTATTAATTTTATTTAAAATAATATTATCAAAAGAAAAATTTTTAATATCTTTTATAAAACTCATATTATTAATAAAATATAATAAAATTTCTAATTCATTATTATTAATATTAAATTTAGATAAAATAATTTTATGTTTTAATAATTTAATAAATTCATAACTATTTAAATTGAAATTGCTAATATTTAAAATTTTAAATAAAAATAAAAATACATAATTATTTTCTAAATTTTCATCTAATATAATATATGGTAATAAATGTTTATATTTATAATCAGAAAAAATTAAATTTATATATGGATAATATAATTTCATATCAGTAACTAAAACTAATATATCACTATATTTATATTTATAATTTATAATTATTTTTAATAAAAATTTTTTTAAAATATTAACTTCATCAAAATATCCATTACAAGATTTAATAATTAAAGAATTATCTATTTTGTCTAATTTTTTTTTATTAATCTTAAAATTTTTAAAATATAATATATTTTTTCTTATATTATCTAAAAGTTTATTACTTTTAAATTTTTTATAAAAATAATTAAATTCTATAATATTATTAAAATTAGACAATAAATAAAAATATTCTACAAGCATTCTATTATAATATAAAAACATTAAATTATTATTATCTAAAGAAAAATCATATATTAATTTTATATTTTTATAATTATAATAATTAATATTATTAAAATAATTAATATCATATCAATATTCCTTACAAGGATTAACAATAAAATAATGAATATTGAAATATTTAGACAAAGTGTTTAAAATATTTAAATATATTGGAGCTAAATTATTAATATTAAATATAAAAATATCTTGATAAAGTTCTTTAAAAATATTATTTTTTTTATTTAAAAAATTTAAAAATTTAAATAAAATTTTAGATATATACAATTTACAATTAAATTTTCTTTTTAAAAAATTTACTATTTTTTTTCATAAAATTAATTGCCAAAATTGATGAATATTGTTTATATTTTTATCTAAAATATTTTTCTCTCAATTAATTAATAAATCAGGTCTATATATTAAATATTTACTATATAAACTTGATATCTTATAAGATAAATTAAATAATTTATTATTTTTAATATCATCAAATAAGTATTTTTTTAAGCAATCAAATTCTTGTTTTATTAATAATTTAGGTAATATATACATTATACTATATAATAAATTATATTTACTAAAATAATTTATATTAGAAATATCATTAATATATTTTTTACATAATTTAAATATAAATTTACTAGGAGAATAAAATTTAAAATTAGCAAATATATCTAAATTACTACTAAAAAAAAATTTTAAAAATAAAGAAATATTTTTATTAGCAACTAAAATATTAATTATATTGTTTTTAAATTGTTTTTTTATTAAAACATGAAGAAACATATGTTTTAATATTTTAAAATTATTAGTCTGATATAATATGAACATAATAATATATTTTATATAAAAATTTAATTAATACATTTAACATACAAAAAATTTTTTCATAAAAACAAGCTAAAAATAATAAAAATAAACAAAAATAATATTCTATTTTTTTATTTTTATTAAAATTTAAAAACTTTAAATAAAATTTAACATTATAATAAAATGGTCAAAAAAACTTAACTCCTCTGTATGTTAACATATCTGCTACTATATGACTAACACAACCAATAAATAATCCATATTTAAAATCTAAATTTAAATTTAAAATATTAAAAAAATTTAAATAAAATATTAAAATATATAATAAAACTAAAAATAAAAAACTATGAGTTATTTGTCTATGACCAAATTTATTTTTAATTATTAAAGAAATATATTTTATTCTATTTCCTATAAAAGAATTAGTATGATCAATATCAGGTATAATACTACCTAATAAACAGGATATTAATATATTAGTTATATATATATATTTAATATTAAATAATTTTAATATAAATATACAAAACGATAATGAAAAAATTAAATGATTTGTATACATCATAAATATAAAATTAACCACTAATTATAATATATAATATATTATAAAATATATTAATTTAAAATATAATTAATTTATGAAAAAATTACATATTTATGACCATAGAATTATAAATAACTATATTAAAATATTTTATATAGATAAAAAAAATCCAGGAGTTATTTTTTGATTAAAAAATGGAATAATTGTAATAAATTTAATTAAAAAATTAATACGTTATATATTAAATGATAATAACTACCAAGAAATACAAACACCATATTTAATAAATCAAAAAAACTGAAAAATTAGTGGTCATTTAAAAAATTACAAAAAATATATATTTAAAATAAAAAAAAATAATATTAAGTATTGTTTAAAACCTATGAATTGTTTAGGGCATATAACATTATATATGAAATATAAACCATCTTATAAAAAATTACCAATTAAATATTCTGAATTTGGTTTATGTCATAGAAACGAACCCACTGGATCATTATTAGGTTTAATGCGAACAAAATCATTTACTCAAGATGATGCTCATATTTTTTGTACTAAAAAACAAATACAAAAAGAAATATTAAATTGTCTTAATATAACTTTAAAAATATATAAAATATTTAAATTTAAAAAAATATATATTTATATATCTACTAGACCTAAAAAATATTTAGGTGATAAAAAAAAATGAAATAAAATTGAAAAAACAATAATAAAATTATTTTATTATAATAAAATAAAATTTTTAATCAAAAAAAAACAAGGTGCATTTTATGGACCTAAAATAGAATTCATTCTAAAAGATAAATTAAAAAGAAAATGACAATGTGGAACAATACAAATAGATTTTAATTTACCTAAAAAATTTAATTTAAAATATATAAATAAATATAATAATTTTAAAACTCCATTTATTATACATAGAGCAATATTAGGTTCTTTAGAAAGATTTATAGCTATTTTAATTGAACATAATAAAGGATGACTACCAATATGATTAACACCTATTCAAATAATAATATTAAATATATCTAATAAAAATATATTATATTGTAAAAAAATATTAAATATATTTAAAAAATACAATTATATAAGAATATCTTCTGATTTTACAAACAAAAAAATTAATTATAAAATAAAAAAATATACTTTACAAAAAGTACCATATATTATAATATGCGGAAATAAAGAACAATTAATAAATAAAATAAATATTAGATTTACTAAAAAAAAAATTATTAAACAAAAAAATATTACTTATTTAATAAAAAAAATAAAATATAAATATTTTAAAATATTTAAAGGAGAATACAACTATTAAAAATTATAGAAACAACATTCAAAAAACATTTTATAATATTAATAAACAAATTAAATCTTCTAAAATTAGAATAATAGGAAATAAATTTAATAAAATATTAAATATAAATGAAGCTCTTAATATAGCTAAAAATTATAATCTTGATTTGGTAGAAATTAATCCTAAAACTAACCCCCCTATATGCAAAATACTAGATTACGGAAAATTTATATATCAAAGAAATAAAAATATAAAAAAAAATAAAAATAAAAATTTTATAATAAAAGAAATTAAATTTAGACCTAATACTAACATTAATGATTATAATATTAAAATAAAAAAAATTATTAATTTAATTAATAAAAAATATAAAATTAAAATTACAATACGATTTAAAGGTAGAGAAATAATTCATAAAAATATAGCTATTAATATGTGTAAAAATATAACAAAAGACTTAAAAAACATATCAAAATTAGATTTTTTTAATAATAAAATAGAAAATAAACAAATGATAATGTTTTTTAAACCAAATTAAAAATAATAATTTAAAATTAATTATAATATATAATGATAAAAATAAAAACTATTAAATCAATAAAAAAAAGAATTAAAAAAACATCTACAGGAAAAATTAAAGTAAAATATGCAAACATACAACATATTTTAACTAAAAAAACAAAAAATTATAAAAGAAAACACAAAATTAAAAACATAATACATAAAACCAATAAAAAAAAAATAAAAAAATCTACACCATATTTTTAATATAAATAATTTAAAATATATAATATGATAAGAATAAAAAAAGGCCAAATTAAACATAAATCACATAAAAAAATTTTAAAATTATCTAAAGGATATTATGGAGCAAGATCTAGATGTTATAAAACGGCAAATCAAGCAGTAATAAAATCATTTCAATATTCATATAGAGACAGAAAACAAAAAAAAAGATTTTTTAAAAAAATTTGAATAATTCAAATAAATGCTAAAGTTAGACAACATGGACTTACATATAGTAAATTTATAAATAAATTAAAACAAAAAAAATTAAATATAAATAAAAAAATTATATCTGATATTATAAATAATAACCCTAATATTTTTAATAAATTAATTAATTTAATTAATAAAAAAAATAAATGTTAAAGTTTTTTAAAAAAATTAAAATACAAATTAAAATTATTAATAATATTTATAATCTTACTAAATTACAATATATATATAAAAAATGTTTAAATAAAAAAAACGGATATTTTAAAAAAATTATTAAAATTTTTAACAAACTACCTAAACATAAAAAACCTAATATAGGTTTAAAAATAAATACTTTAAAAAACAAATTTTTAAATTTAATTAATAAACAAAAAAAAAAAATATCACAAATAAATAAAAAAAATATTATAAACTTAAATATACTTGATATTAATTTACCAAGCAACAAAAATATTTTATATGCTAATTTACATCCTATAACTATAACTATTAATACAGTAGAAAACTTTTTCAATAAATTAGGTTTTAAATCTATAAACAGTAAAGAAATAGAAAACACATTATATAATTTTAATTATTTAAATATAAAAAAAAATCACCCTTCTAGAACTGATAAAGATACTTTTTGAATAAATAAAAATTTATTATTAAAAACCCAAACATCTAGCATACAAATTAGATGTATGAAAAAATATAAACCTCCTTTAAAAATTATTTCACCAGGTTGTGTATTTAGAAAAGATGATGATTCTAATCATACACCAATGTTTCATCAAATAGAAGTATTTTTAGTTGATAAAAATATAAATTTAAGTAATTTAATATATATTATAAAAAAATTTTTATATTATTTTTTTGAAAAAAAAATTAAATATAAAATAATACCTACATATTTTCCTTTTACCGAACCATCATTCGAAATATATATCAAAAACAAAAAAAACAAATGAATTGAAATAATAGGAGCTGGATTAATACATCCTAATATATTTAAAAATGTTAATATTAATAATAAAGAATTTACTGGTTTCGCTTTAGGAATAGGAATAGAAAGATTAACTATGATTAAATATAATATAATTAATATTAAAAATTTATATAAAAATAATTTAAAATTTTTAAATCAATTTTAAACAAATATGAAATTTTATATCAAATGAATAAATAAATATATAAAAAATAAAATTAATTATAATAAAATTTTTAATATATTAAACAAAAATGGATTTGAATGTAAATTAAATTATATACCTAATAATTATATAAAAATAAAACCAATTAAAATAATTAAAATAAATTATTTAATATATTTTTTGATTATTAAACTTAAAAAAAAAATATTAAAAATTAAAATTTTAAATATAAAAAATATAAATATATTTTCATATAAATATATATTAATTAATATTAATATATACAAAATACTTAATTATAAAAGAAAAATTTTTTATATTAATCTTTTAAAAAAAAAAAAAAATTATAAACTTATATTAATACAAAATATTATTAATAATAATAATATTATAAATAATAAATATATTGATATTAATATTCCTTATAATAGAATTGAATGTAATTCAATATATTATATATCTAAATTAATATGTAAATTAACTAATAATATTTTTATAAATAAATCTATAAAATATAAAATTAATTATAAAAATAATATAAATTATGACCTTTATATAACAAAAAAAACTAAAAAAAATATATATAATTATAAATATATAATTCTAAAACAAAATTATACAAAAAAAAAAAAATATAATATTCCAATTTATATTAAAAATTATTTAATAAAAAATGGTTTTATTTATCAAAATAATTTATCAGATATTATAAAATATTCTGCTATAGAATATGGATTAAATTTAATATATTTAGATTATAAAAAAATTAAAAATAAAAAAATATATATAGAAATTAAAAAAAATAAAAATATAAATAATTTATTTATTAAAACATCAAAACATATAATAGTAAAAAATTATGATATCTATAATAAAATTTATAAACCTAATTTTAATACTAAATATTTAATTTTAATATCTATTTTATTTAATAAAAATTTTATAATAAAAAATTTTAACAAAAATTTTAATAATTGACTTTTACTAAATAATAATATAAATAAAAAAACACAAGATTTACATTTAAAAAAAGTATGTTTTTTAATAAAAAATATTAATAAAAGCAAAATTATTCATTTTAAAACAAAACAAATAAATAATAATATAAAATCAAAAATTTTAATACATTATTCTAAAATAAATAAAAAAATCGGAATTAAAATTAAAAAAAATAAAATAATTAATATAATTAAAAATTTGGATTGTAAAATAATTAAAAAATATAAATTTTTATTAATAATGCAACATAATTATCGTTATGATTTAAATATTTATGAAGACTATATAGAAGAAATATTAAAAAAAATTGATTTTAATAATATAAAAACTAAAAATTTTTATAGTTATACTAATATAATTTCAACAAACAATAATTATAATTATTATATAAATAATATAAAAATATTTTTATCAAATATAGGTTATACTGAAATAATAAATTTTCATTTTAGTTGCAAAAAAAAAGAACGTATTTATAATAACAAAAAATATATTAAAATAAAAAATCCTATATCATATAATAAATCTATTTTAAGAACTACTTTATTACCTAATTTATTAAAAACATTAAATTACAATATTAAAAGACAAATATATAATATAAAACTTTTTGAAATAGGTACATGTTATAAATATAAAAATAATAATATAAAATTAAATACTAAACTATGTTTAATTTTATACGGATATAAATATCAAAAAACTTGAAATATAAAAAAAAATATATTATTTGATTTTTATGATTTAAAAAATGATTTAGAATTAATATTTAAAAAACAATATAAAATTAAATTTTTAAATTTAAAAAAAAGTAAACATAACTTTTTAGATAAACATCAAAATGCAAATATATATTATAAAAAAAATAATATAGGATATATTGGAAAATTAAATACTAATATACAAAAAAAATTATCAAATAAATTTCCAATATATATATTAGAAATTAAAATTGATAAAATTCTTATACCTAATAAAATAAAAATAAATAAAATTTGTAAATATACATTTAGTATTAGAGATATTACTTTAATAATAAACCAAAATATAAATATTAATAAAATAATTAAAATATGTAAAACAATTAAATTAATTAAAAAAATTAAAATAATAAATTTATTTTCTAATAACTACCTAAATAAAATTAATAAAAAAAATATTACAATAAGAATTAAAATACAAAATAAAAAGAGAACACTTATAGAATCTGAAATAAACCAAATAATATATAATTGTAAAAAATTATTAAAATATAAACTTAATGCATTAATAGATGATGATATAAAAAAATTAAATAATAAATAAAAATTAAAAAATAATTTTTTTAATAAAAACAAAAAATGTAATTACTATATATAATGTATAATAAAATATATTTAAAAAAATTTTTTTAATCTTTATTTAAAAAATAAATAAAAATTTTTATAGGAATAAATTATAATGTCTAAAAATTATTTTAATAATAAAAAAATAAATAATAAAAATAATAATCTTAATATATATATATATAATGTATATTTATGAATGTCTTACGGATTATTATTAACTTCATTTACAGCATGATATTTAACTAAATTTTCATTTTTATTTAATATAATAGTCAATAATCACTTTTTAGTTATATTATTACTAATAACTCAATTTACTATAGTAATTATTCTAACACATTCAATTAATAAATTAAAAGCTAACACTGCAACTATACTATTTATAGTATATTCAATATTAACAGGAATTTCAATATCTAGTATATTTTTAATATATAATAATAATACAATATATATATCATTTTTTATATCAAGTATTATATTTTTAATTAGTAGTATAGTAGGATTTATAACAAAAAAAGATTTAACTAATATAGGAAATTTATCTATAATATTTTTAACTAGTATACTAATATGTAGTTTAATTAATATAATATTAAAAAATTCATATATTACACTAATTATGTCTTATATAGGTATAATTATTTTTATTATTTTAACAACCTGAGATACACAAAAATTAAAAGAAATAGGTATAAATTTGATTATTAAAGAAAATGATCAATTAAGAAAATATTCTATATTAGGAGCTTTATTATGCTATTTAAATTTTATTAATATATATTTATTAATACTAAAAATATTAAATAATAACAAAACCCAAGAAGAAGAAAATAACAAAAAATAATTTTTATAAATTAATACCTTCTTAATTACACAATAATTTAAATTATATGAAGGTATTAATTATTATTAAATATTAATTTTTAAATATACTTTTTTTTATAATATATTTAGCTTCTAATACATCATATCAATTATCTATTTCAACTCATTTTTTTGATTCAAGTAATTTATAATTCTGAAAAAAAAATATAATTTTATCTAAATAAAATTTAGAAATATCTGAAATATCTTGAATATTTTTATATTCATCAGAAATATTATAATTAGGAACAGCCAATATTTTATAATCTTTACCAGATTCATCAACCATTTTTAAAACACCTATAGGTCTACAATGAATAATTGTACCTATTAAAATTTTATAATTAGTTAAAACCATAACATCTAATGGATCACCATCATATGTTAATGTTTTATTTATATATCCATAATTAAATGGATAAAAAACAGGAGCTTTAATAAATCTATCTACAAACATCATATTATATTTTTTATTTACTTCATATTTTATTAATGAATGTCCATAAGATATTTCAATAATTACAAAAATATCATTAGGAATACTAATTCCAGAAGGAATAATATTTTTAAAATACATAATTTACACCTTTTATTTAATTAAATATTGATTTTAAATATATATAATTTATAATTTATATAAAATAATAAAAATAAAAAAATGTTAATTAAAAAAATAAAATTTTACAAAAAACAAATAATTAAAATATATAATTTTATAAAATTACATACCAATATAAAAGATATACAAATTAATATATCTATAAATTGAGGAAAAGAATTTAAAATTAAAAATCTAAATATAGAAAATTATAACATACAAAACATTAAATTAATAAATATTAAAATATTTTATAAATATAAAAAATGTGAATTTATATGTAATAATTTTAAAGAAAAAACTCTACTAAAATTTGTAAAATATATAAAAAATACTATTAAATTCATATCTAAAGATAAACATAATTTATTATGTAATAAAAAACAATTCTGTAAAAAATATAATAAAAACTTAGGAATAATATTTTTTGATAATATAAAAACATCTAATATAATTAATTTATGTAAAAACATAGAAAATAATATTTTAAATTTTAATAAAAATATAATTTTTAGTGATGGTATAATATTTATAAAAAATACAATATTAAAAATTATTTATAATAAATATAAATTTATTAAATATTATATAAACCAAAATTATATATTAATTAGTAATATTTTTACAAAAAAAAATAATTATATAAATTATAATACTAAATATTTACAGTATCATAAATTATCAGATTTAATACATAATATAAATTTATTTCCTTTAAATACTTACAAAGAAATAATTTTTAAAAATAAATGTAAAGATAAAACATTAAAAACTAAAAAATATAATATTATATTTAATAATATTACAAGCTCCGAACTATTTAAATATTTATATTTATCTTTAAAGGGAAAAAATATATATAATAAAATTTCATTTATGTATAAACTTTTAAATAAATATATTTTACCTAAATGAATAAATATTATTGAAGATCCACATTATTATAAGGGAATAGGAAGCAAACCTTTTGATAATGAAGGACTTAATACTAAAAAATATATATTAGTAAAAAAAGGTATATTAAAAACATGAATATTAAATAAAAAATATTCTAAAAAATTAAATATTAAAAATACATTTAATTCTGGTGGCTTACACAATTGATGTTTTAAAAATTTAAATACATCAATAACATTAAATAAATTAATTAAAAAATTGAATAACGGAATTTTAATTGATAATTTAATAGGACAAGGAGTTAATATAAATAACGGTAATTTTTCAAAAGGAGCATCTGGATTTATAATTAATAAAGGTAAAATAACAAATACAATAAATAAAATAACTATATCAGGTAATTTAAAAAATTTATTTATAAATATAAAAAATATGAGTAACGATATAAACACTAACTCTAAAATTAGATGTGGTTCAATATTAGTACCAAATATACAAATAGCTTGTAATTAAATTAAATTTATACATTTTAAAATATTAAAAATATTAAAAATATATTTAAAAACATATTTTTTACTATATTTTAATCAATTTCTTGGATCATAATATTTTTTATTTGGATTAAAACTATTTTTTATATTATTTATACCTAATTGTGAACATAAGTTTTTTTTATTTTTTTTATAATATTTTAAAACCCCCAACCAATAATTTCATTGTATATCAGTATCTAAATTAATTTTTACAACTCCATAATTTATAGATTCTAAAATAATACTATTACTAGTACCAGAACCTCCATGAAAAACAAAATTTAAAAAACAATCTTTTTTAAATATTTTTTTAATTAAATTTTTAGCATTTAATAAAATTTTAGGATTTAATTTTACATTACCAGGCTTATATACTCCATGAGTATTTCCAAAAGAAGCTGCAATAGTAAAATTTTTACTAATATTAATTAATTTAGAATATCCATATAATATATCTTTAGGTTTTGTATATAATTTTTCATTAGATATATTTGTATTATCTAATCCATCTTCTTCTCCACCAGTACAACCTAATTCTATTTCTAGACCTATACTATATTTTGACATTTTACTTAAATAATCACTACAAATTTCAATATTATCTTTTATACTACAAGTTGATAAATCTATCATATGTGAACTAAATAAACATTTTCCATATGATTTAAAATAATCAATATTATTTTCTAATATACAATCTATTCATTTTAAATTTTCTTTAATACAATGATCAGTATGTAAAATAACTGGAACTTTATAAAAAACAGAAGCTTCTTGTACATATTTAGCAGCTAATATAGCACCTTTTATAGCACATTCTAAATTTTTATTTTCTATATTTGTTTTTAAATTATAATATTTTCCTATAAAAAATATAGAACTAGAAAAAGAAAATTGAATAAAAACCAAACTTCTACTAATTCTTGCTGCTTCTAAAACTGTATTAATAGTATTAGTATCTATACAATTAATAGCTATTAAAGCTATCTTTTTTTTTTTAATAATACTAAAAATTTTATTTAAATATTTACCATTTACAACACCATTATTTAAAAATTCTAATATATTTTTCATATATAAAATAATATTTAATAATTAAAATAATTAATTAAAAATTGATTTAATTTTTTTTAAAAATTTTTAATTCTAATATAGGTAAAGTTTTATTTTCAATAAATTGTAAAAATGCTCCTCCACCAGTTGATATATAACTAACTTTTTTATCCAATTTAAATAATTCTAAAGCTGAAATAGTATCACCTCCACCTATAACTGAATAAGCCTTACTAGATATAACTGCTTTAGCAATACTTTTAGTACCTTTACGAAAATTTATAAATTCAAAAACACCTAATGGTCCATTTCATAATATAGTTTTAGAATTTTTTATTATTTTACAATAATTTTTTATAGTTAAATCTCCTAAATCCATAATTTCTTCATTATATAAAATATTATTAATATTTTTAACAAACGCTTTAGATAATTCAGAAAATTCTTTACCAACTCTACAATCAACAGGCAAAGGTATATTATTATATTTAAATAATAATTTTTCAGCTAATTTAATAAAATTTTTTTCATATAAAGATTTACCTATATTATTATTTAATGCTAAAAATGTATTTGAAATACCTCCTCCAACTATAACAAAATCAGAAATTTTAGCTAAAGAATTTAAAAATTTAAATTTAGTTGAAATTTTAGCTCCACCTACTATAGATACTAAAGGTCTTTTAGGTTTATATATTATCTTAGATAATGATTTAATTTCATTCTCAAATAATAATCCTATACATGCTTCATTAACAAAATTACTAATACCATAAGTAGAAGAATGAATACGATGAGCAGTAGCAAAAGCATCCATTACAAAAATATCACACATTGATCCATATTTTTTAGATAAAATAATATCATTTTTACATTCACCTATATTAAATCTTACGTTTTCTAACATTAAAATATTATAATATTTAAATTCTAAATCTATAATATTACTATTATTTAAATAATCAGAAATTAATTTAATATTAACATTAATTTCTTTTTCTAAAAATTTAACTATAGGTAAAACAGAATATTTAATATTAAATACTCCTTCTTTAGGACGACCTAAATGTGTAGCTAAAATAATTTTAGCTCCCTTACTTAAAATTAATTTTATAGTAGGTATAGACATTTTTATTCTTTTATTAGATAAAATTATACCTTTTTTTATAGGTACATTTAAATCTAATCTTATAAAAACTTTTTTATTATATAAATTTATATTTTCTATTGAATTTAACATATATGCATTTTTTTAATTATAAATTTGTATATAAAATTAATTATTATATTTATTAATTAAATAATAACATATATAAAAAAAAAAGTATAAATAATTATATATTAAAATTAATTATATTTGAGAAAAATTAACTAATAAATTAGATACTCAAATATTTATTCTTGTATTTGTAAATTTATTTTGATTATCTAAATCTAATAATAATCCTAAAAAATAATTTTTATTTAATAAAGCTTTTGAATATATAAAATTATAATTTATATTATATCAAAAACCCAATAATATATTTTTATCATTAACAAAAACTTTATATAATTTATATATTCCATCACAAAAAGTATTAATATATAATTTTTGGTTTCCACAACCAAATAATGCAATAAACTTATTATTTAAATTAATACATTTATAATTTAATAAAAAATTTTTTCAATCATTTTGAATTTTACCATAAAATCAAGTAGAAGTTCCTAAAATTAAAATATTAAATATATGTAACATATTTAAATTACATTTTTTTATATTATATATTTTTGTAAAATAAAAATTTTTAATTTTATTATATATAATAAAAGCTATTTTTTTTGTATTACCAGTTAATGTTCCATATAAAATAACAATTTTCATATTAATTAATAATTTTAAATATTTATTATTTATTATATAATATTAAACTATATATATAAAATTTTAATTAATAAATATATATTTTTAAATTTTTAAAATATATAAATCATATGCTATAAAAGTATTAGTAAAAATTTTAATACAATCATATAATAAACTTTTAAAATCTTTACTTGTATATCTAGCACTAAAATGAGTTAAAATTAATTTTTTAACTTTATAATTATATGCTAAATTAGCAGCTTGTATATTTGTAGAATGACCTCTTTTATTCGCTATACTCATAAAATTATGACGTAATGTAGACTCATGAATTAATAAATCAGCTTTTAATAAATGTTTACTATACATAGTTAAAGGGGCTGAGTCTCCTAATATAAATATTTTTTTACTTTTTATAGATTTATTTAAATATTTTTTATATTTTATTAATTTATTATTAAAAAAAAAATTTTGTTTACTATATTTAATAATTTTATATATAGGACCAGGATTAATACCTTCTTTCCTTAATTTATCAATATTTAATTTTCCTCTTTTCTTAAAAATTTTTATATAAAATCCATAACATTCTAAATTATGATTTAAACTAAAACTATTTACTTCTAAAATATTATTATTAAAAATTTTACCTTCATTTATTTCATAAATTTTAATATTATAATTAATAAAAGAATTAGTAATTTTAAATATATTATAAATAAAAGATTTTATACCTTTAGGTCCATAAATTTCTAATAAATTATTATAATGATTTATTGAAATAGTACTTAATAATCCTGGTAAACCTAATATATGATCTGCATGTAAATGAGTAATAAAAATTTTTTTAATTTTAGTTAATTTAAAACAAGATTTTAATATTTGATGTTGAGTTGCTTCACCACAATCAAATAATCATACTTCATATTTAGGTACATCCATAATTAATGCTATACTAGAAACATTTCTAAATAAAGTTGGACTACCTGCTCCAGTTCCTAAAAATTGAATAAACATTTATATAATAAATTTTAAATATTTTATAAAATATTAATAATATATAATTACAATTTAATTTTAACAAAAATATATTAAATAAAATATAAAAATATTATAATAGTTTTAATTAATATTATTAAATATAAATACAATTATGATAAATATAGGTATTTTAACAAGTGGTGGTGATAGTTCAGGAATGAACACAATAATATATTATTTAGTAAAATATTCTATAAAAAAAAATATTAATATTTTTGGTATATATAATGGATTTAAAGGATTATTTAAAAATCAAATAAAATTATTAAATTATAAAAATATCTTTAATATTATTGATACAGGTGGAACAATATTAGGTACATCTAGATTTAATAAATTAAAAACATTAATAATTAAAAAAAGATTTATTAATAAAATTAAAAAAAATATTAATATTTTAATAATTATAGGAGGAGAAGGATCATATAAAGGGGCGTTAAAATTATATAATAATAATTTACCTTGTATTACAATCCCAGCTACTATAGACAATGATATATATAATACAGATTATACAATAGGTTTTTCTACTGCTTTAGAAACAATAGTAAATTATATAGATAAATTAAAATTTACACTTATAGCACATAAAAGAATATTAATACTTGAAGTAATGGGACGTAAATGTGGAGATTTAGCTAAATATGCTTCTATTTGTACTGAAAATAATTATTTTATAATTCCTGAAAAACCATTTAATGAATCTAAATTAATTAATAAAATTATTAATAATAAATCTCCATATTTTATAATAATAATTACTGAAAATTATCTAAATATTAAAAAATTTGCAAATAAAATAGAAAATATAACTAAAATTGAAACTAGATATACTTCTTTAGGATATATACAAAGAAGCAATACACCTAACACATTTGATAGAATATTATCTTATAGAATATGTAAATATGCAATTAAAAAACTAATAATAAAAAATAAATATGGCGTATGTATAGGAATAAAAAATAATAAAATTTTTCATTATAATATTAATAAAATTAATAAAATATAATTTATGATAAACAAAAATTTTATTTATAATATAATTAACAAAGATATTAAAAATAATAAATACAAAAAAATTATTACAAGATTCGCTCCTGAACCTAATGGTATACTTCATATTGGTCATTTAAAATCTATATATTTAAATTTTAATATTGCTAAACATTATAAAGGTAAATGTTACTTAAGATTTGATGATACTAACCCAGAAAAAGAAAAAAAAAAATATATAAATATAATTAAAAAAAATATTAAATGATTAGGTTATAAATGAAATGGAAGAACAAAATATTCTTCAAATTACTTTAATATATACTATAAATTTGCTAAACTTTTAATAAAAAAAAATTTAGCATATATTGACGAACAAGATATATTAGAAATAAAATTTAAAAAAGGTTCATTTACTAAATTAGGCATAAATAGTCCTTATAGAAATAGAAGCATTAAAAATAATTTAAAATTATTTAAAAAAATGAAAGAAGGATTTTATAAAGAAAAAGTTATATGTCTAAGAGCAAAAATTAATATGTATTCTAAAAATATTTTATTACGTGATCCTATAATATACAGAATTAAATATAAAAAACATCCTAAAACACTATATAAATGATGTATATATCCTACTTATGATTTTGCACATTGTATAGCAGATTCTATAGAAAAAATTTCTCATTCAATTTGCACATTAGAATTTCAAAATAACAATCCATTATATCAATGGATATTAAAAAACATAGAAGCAAAACATATACCTAAACAATATGAATTTTCTAAATTAAATATTTTATATAATATAACTTCAAAAAGTAAAATAAATTTATTAATAAAATATAATATAATAAAAAAATGAAATGATCCTAGGTTGTTAACTATAACAGGTTTAAAAAAACGAGGTTATGACCAATTAACATTAATAAATTTTTGTAAAAATTTAGGTATAAGTAAACAAGAAAGTTATATAAATATAAATATTTTAGAAAATTTGCTAAGTAAAAATTTTAATAAAACATTAAAAAGAAGATTTGCGATTATTAATCCTATAAAAATAAAATTAATAAATTTAAAAAAAAAAAAAAAATTTAAAATACTTAATAATCCTGTAAATATTAATTCTAGCTATAGAAAAATAAAATTATATTCTAAAATATTTATAGATAAAAAAGATATTAATATAAATAATATAAAATCAAATATTAATAAAAAATTTAAATTAAGATATGCTGGTATTATAAAAATAATAAAAATTAAAATAAATTGTAAAAAAAAAATAAAATATATAATATGTAAATATTATAATATAAATAAAATTATAAAAAATAAATTTAAAATTATACATTGAATTTCACAAAAAAAAAGTATAAAATCTTACTTTAGATTTTTTAATAAACTTTTTACAAAAAAATACCCTAATAAATATAAAAATTTATTAAGTATAATTAATAATAAATCTATAATTATAAAAAAAGGATATATTGAAAAAAGTATATTAAAAATAAAAAAAGAAAAAATTCAATTTGAAAGATTAGGATATTTTAAATATAATAAAAATTTAAGTAAAAAATATATTTTATTTGATAGAATTATAAAATTAAAAAATTAATTATTTATAATAATAAAAATATTAATATTAAATAAAAAAAATTTATTAAATATATTAACATTTTTTAAAATTAAATATTATAAAAAAATAAATAATAAAATATTAAATAAAACATTTTAATAATGAATAAAACATTAATTTTTTTAAATTAAATTAATTATTCAATTAAAATTTTAATAAAAAATTAAATTATTAATAAAATATAATTAAAAAAATTAATAAATAATTTTTTATATTATGTGAATAACGCATTTATAATATATAAATTAAAATATTCTAATTGTAATAAATGAATAATTACTGTATATATTGTAAAAATTTTTAATAATTAAATAACAATTATTTTATAATTAAATAAATAAATTAATAAATATGAAAAATAATATATTTTTAGAAACATTACATAACGATTTAGGACAATTTATAAAAATTAATAATATTTTAATTAAAAAAAAAACAAAATTTCAAAAAATAATAATATGTAAAAACAAATTTCTAGGAAAAATATTAATTATAAATAACATTATTCAAACAACAGAATATGATGAATATATATATCATGAAATGATATCTTTAATTCCACTATTATCTAATTATGATAAAAATAAAAATATTTTAATAATTGGAGGTGGAGATGGTGGATGTTTAAAACAATTAACTAAATTTTCAAATATTAATACAATTTACTTAGTAGAAATAGATAAACAAATTATTAAATATTCTAAAAAACATTTATTTGAAATACATAATAATTCTTTTAATGACCCAAGAGTTAAAATAATATATAAAAATGGATTTAATTTTTTAAAAAAAAATAAAATAAAATTTGATATAATTATAGTTGATGGAACAGACCCAATTGATTCAGGAAAAATTTTATTTACTAAAAATTTTTATAAATTATGTAAATCAAATTTAACTAAACAAGGAATATTTGTATCCCAAAATGGAACTTTTATACAATATAAAAAAAACATTATACATATAAATATATTTAAAAAAATATTTAAATATAATGGTTTATATACTGCTAATATACCAACTTATTATGGTGGAAATATGTTTTTTATATGAGGAACAAAAAATAATAATATAAAAAATATTAATAAAAAATATATATTAAAACAAATTAAAAATTTAAAATTTAAATACTATAATTATTTAATACACAAAAATTGTTTTATATTACCTCAAAATATAATATACAAATTAAAATAATGGTGTAACATTGAAAAACATCAAATTACATAACTTTAACAATTTAAATAAAAATATTAATATATCAATATATAAATTTGATTTTATATATAAAAATAATCTATATAAAAAATATATAAATTATATTAATATAAAATATTCATCTAAAAAATTAATAAAAAAATTAAAAAAAATATGTAATATAATAAATGCTAAAATATTAAATATAGCCCTTCAAGACTATACCCCTCAAGGAGCTAGTGCTACTTTATTAATAAGTGAAAATAATAATAATATTATATTATCACATCTTAATAAAAGTCATATTTGTATTCATACATATCCAGAAAATTATTATAATAAATTAGTATATATTAATAGAATTGATTTTAATATTTCAACATGTGGAGTAATATCACCTTTAAAATGTATTAATCAAATTATTAAAAATTTTAAATCACAATTAATTACCATTGACTATATAATAAGAGGTTTTACGCAAGATATATATGGAAAAAAATATTTTATAGATCATAAAATAAATTCTATACAAAATTATATAAATACTAATATAAAAAAAAAATATGATTTTTTTGATATAAATATTTATAAACAAAATATTTTCTTTACTAAAATGTTAATAAAAAAAATAAATATTAAAAACAATATTTTTAGTTATAAAAATTCAAAATTTAATAAAAAAAATTTAGATAAAAAAATTATAATATCTTATATATGAAAAGAAATTTATCAAATTTTTTACAATAAAAAAGATTAAGTTAATATTTCATAACCATTATTAGTTACTAAAATAGTATGTTCATATTGAGCTGATAAAGATTTATCAACTGTTTTTACAGTTCATCCATCTTTCATAATTTTAGTTTTAAAAGTACCTAAATTAATAATAGGCTCAATTGTAAATATCATACCCTCTTTAAAAATTAGATCACAATTATTAATATAATGTAATATATGAGGTTCTTCATGTAATTTTTTTCCTATACCATGTCCACAATAATCTTTAACTATACTATAATTAAATTTATCAATATAATTTTGTATGGCTTTACCAATTAAATTAATTTTATTTCCTGGTTTAATATATTTTAAAGCTTTTAAAATACTATTATATGTAACTTTACATAATTTAATAGATAATTTATTAGGCTCACCAACAAAATACATTTTAGAAGCATCAGAATAATAATTATTCTTACATATACTTATATCAATATTTATTATATCACCTTTTTTTAAAATAGTTTTATAACTTGGTATACCATGACATACTACATCATTAACAGATGTACAAATTGATTTTGGGTAATCCATATATCCTAAAGATGCTGGATATGCTTTATAATAATTAATAATTCTATTATAACAAACATCATTTAAATAACCAGTAGTTACTCCAGGTTTAATAAAAAAAGAAATATAATTTAACATCTCATGAACAATTCTAGAAACTATTTTAATATTTTTTATATCTTCATAATTATTTATTTTAATTGACATACAATAAAATTAAAAATTTAAATTATTTATAATATATTATAATATATATATACTAAATTTTATAATAAATATAAAAATGATTAATTTATCTATAAAAGAAATGATTAAATCAGGAATACATTTAGGTCATTATACAAAATTTTGAAACCCTAAAATGAAGCCTTTTATATATACAAAATATAATAAAATACATATCATTAATTTAGAACAAACTATATTTTATTTTAAAAAAGCATTGCATGAAATTAAACAAATATTTGATAATAAAAATAAAATATTATTTGTAAGCACTAAAAAAAATATTTGTAAAATAGTTAAAAAAATAGCTATTAAATGTAATCAATATTATATTAATAATAGATGATTAGGAGGAATGCTAACTAATTGACAAACAGTTAAAAATTCTATACAACATTTAAAAAAACTAGAAAAAAATTTTAAAAATAAAACATTTAATAAATTAATTAAAAAAGAATATTTAAATAAAAAAAAATTACTTAAAAAATTAAATAATAACTTAGGAGGAATTAAAAAAATGCATCAACTACCTGACGCTCTTTTTATAATAGATGCAAAAAATGAAAATTTAGCAGTTAAAGAAGCAAAACAACTTAATATTAAAACATTTGCTATAATAGATACTAATAATAATCCTGATAATATTAATTATATAATTCCAGGCAATGATGATTCACAAAAAGCCATTAAATGATATTTAAACAAAATATATAAAATATATAAAATATCTAATAAATAATTATAATATATATAATAAATAATTACAATATAATATATATACATGAAAAACAAAATTAAAATTATAAAAAAATTAAGAAAAATAACTAAAATAGGTATATATAAATGTAAAAAAATATTAGATAAATATAATTATAATATTAAAAAATGTATTAAATATTTTCATAAAAAAAAATTAATATATAAATCAAATAATATATATAAATTTATTAAAACTAAAACAATTAATAATATTTCTATACTTATATTATACAAAAGCGAAACAGATTTTATAATAAAAAATTATGAATTTAATATTTTTAATAAAAAAATAATAAAATTTATAATAAAAAATTATAAAAAAATTAATTTATATAATATTAATAAAAAATTTAATAAAAAATTAATTTATTTAACAAATAAACTTAAAGAAAATATAACTATTAAAGATATTTTTTTTATTAAAGGTAAATATACATATTCTTATAATTATAATAATAAAATAGGAGTTATAATTAAAGCTAAACCTATAAATAAAAAAATTAATATTAATTTAAAATATTTAAAATTAATATCTGTACATATAGCTGCTTTAAATCCTAAATATATAAAATTTTCATTAATAAATAAAAAAAAAATTAAAAAAATAAAAAAAGATATTATAAAAAATTATAATTCATGCAATAATATAAAACATATAGTTAAAAATAAATTAAAAAAAAATTGTTTATATGAACAATTTTTTATATATAAAAACAAAATTAAAATTAAATATATATTAAAAAAAATAAATTTAAAAATAATTTTTTTTAAATGTATAAAATGTAATTAAAATTTAAATGGAGGTATGGCTGAGTGGTTGAAAGCAATGGTCTTGAAAATCATAAACGTTAAATATCGTTCGAGAGTTCGAATCTCTCTACCTCCTTTTACTTACATATTTTATAAATTATATGGATAATTTAAAATTTGAAATTATAATCAATAAATACTTATATAATAATCAAATTAAAGATATTTCAGTAAATGGATTACAAATATATGGTAAAAAAATTATAAATAAAATTATTACAACAGTTACTATTAATAAATCTATTATTAAAAAAAGCATTATAAATAATATTAATACTATTATTGTTCATCATGGAGTTTTATGAAAAAAACAAAATATTACTATTATTAATAAATTAATAATAAATAAATTAAAAAAACATAAAATTAATTTATTTGCTTGACATTTACCATTAGATATTCATAAAAAAATTGGTAATAATATATTATTAGCACTAAAACTTAATATAAAAATTATACAAATTTGTACATATTTAAATCCATATATAATAGGTATTAATAATAATAATATTTATAATAAACTAATTAATAAATTTAAAATATTTTATTTTTATAATTTTAATAATAAAATAAATAAAATATGTATTTGTGTAGGAAATGGAACTAATTACATAGAACAAAATATTATAAATTATAAAATAGATACATATATAACAGGTGAAATTTCAGAAAGACAAATTTTTTTATGTAAATATTACAATGTTAATTTAATTATATTAGGACATGATATTTCTGAACAATATGGTATTAAACAATTAAGTATATGAATTAAAAATAATTTATTAATTAATACTCTTTATATAAAACCTAAAAATATATTATTAAAAAATATAAATAACAAAAATATTTATAAATAAAAATATTATTAATATATATATTAATAATAAAAAAAATGAAAAATGAAAAAATTAAAAACAAAATAAAAAAATTAAAAAATTTAATAAAAAAATACTCATTTTATTATTTTAAAAAACATACAAGTATTATAAATGATGAAAAATATGACCAAATATTAGAAAAATTAAAATTATTAGAAAATAAATATCCAATATATAAATCTAAAAACAGTCCTACACAAAAAATTATATATAAAGTTAATAAAACTTTTAAACATAAATTTCCTATGTTGTCTATACAAAGTATATATACATATAAAAAATTATATAAATTTATAAATAAAATTTATAATAAATATTATACAAATATATTTTGTTGTGAATTAAAAATAGACGGAATAGCAATTAGTTTAATTTATAAAAATAATATTTTATATAAAGCATTAACTAGGGGAAATGGATTATATGGTGAAAATATTACAAATATTATAAAATATATTAAATCAATTCCTAAAATTCTAAAAAATAAAATAAAAAATTCAACAATAGAAATACGCGGAGAAATTTTTATTAATAAAAAAAATTTTAATAAAATTAATAAATTTAATAATAAAAAATATTCTAATACTAGAAATCTAACAGCAGGAACTATTAATAGTTTAAATAAAAAATTAATAAAAAAAAGAAAATTATCATTTTTAGCATATTATATAATAATAAATAATAATAAATCTTTTATTAAAAATCACTATAAAAGTTTATTATTAATAAAAAAAATAGGATTTAATATAGATAAATATACTAAAATATATAATTCATATAAAAATATAATAAAATATTATAAAAAAATTTTATCTAAAAGAAATAAAATAAAATTTAATATAGATGGTATAGTTATTAAAGTTAATAATATAAAAATTCAAAATTTAATTAATTATAATAATAAATATATAAAATGAGCAATAGCATTAAAATTTCCTTCACAAACAAAAACTACTAAAGTTTTAAATATAAAATATAAAATAGGTATTACTGGTATTATAATTCCTATAATTATAATAAAACCAATTAATATAAATGGAGTAATAATTAGAAAAATTAATTTATATAATTTAAATTATTTAAAAAAAACAAATATTGTTATAAATAATAAAATATTAATAGAAAGAAAAGGGGATGTAATACCAAAAATAATAAAAAATTTATCTTATAATAAAAATAAAAAAAATATTTTAATAAAAAAATGTCCTTCATGTAAATCATTATTAAATTATAATATATTAGTTCCCAAATGTAACAATATAAATTGTATTGAAAAAATAAAAAATAATATTATAAAAATAATATCTAAACAAGGATTTAATATAAAATATTTAGGACCTAAAACAATAAAATTATTTTTAAAAAAAAAAATTATTAAAAATTCATTAGATTTATTAAAACTTAAAATTAACAAATTATACAATAAATTAAAATATAATAAAAAAAAATTTTATAAAATTATTAAATCTATACATTATTCAATAAAAAATATTAAATTATATAATTTAATATTTATATTATCTGTTCCTAAAATAGGTTATTTTACTAGCATTTACATTAGTAAAAAAATTAAAACTATTAAAAATTTATTAATAATTAATAATATTAATAAATTAAAAAATTTAACTAAAAATAAAAAAAAATCATTAATAATTTATTTAAACAATAAAAAAAATATTAATTATATTAAAAATTTACAAAAAATATGTAAAAAATATAATAATAATTTATAATTTTATATATTTTAAAACTTTTTTAAATATTAATAATATTTTATCTTTTTTAAATAAATAAATTAAAATATATACATCTATTCCAATTTCATTTGAAATTAACGTATAACGTATTATTTTAAAAATATATTTATATTTAAATAAATGTATACATTTTAATAATAATGTTTTTATATTTAAAATACTTCAAAAATTACATTTTTTAATACTTTTAATTAAAAATTTAAATAATAAAAATACAAATTTTAAATTATATTTTTTAAAAATTTTTAAACTTCATTTTATATTATCATTATTAATTAATAAATAAAATTTAACAATATCTTTTAAGATAGTTATTCTTTCTTTAATTAAATAAATTATTTCATAAATATTTTTTATATATATAATATTAAATTTTAAAAAAAATGGTTTTAAATAAAAAATTAGTTTATTTTTATTAATATTATTTAAATAATATTTATTAATTCATTTTAATTTATTTTTATTAATAAAACACGGAGATTTATTATATTTATTTAAAACAAAAATATTTTTTAAATAATTTAAATTATTTAATATTTCTATATTTGTATAAGAAGAACCTAATTTAAATAAAAAACTTATTAAAGTTTCAGGTAAATATCCTTTATTAATATAATAATTTATATTAGATAAAAAATCTCTTTTAGATAATTTTTTTTTATTATTATCTAACAAAATAGGTAAATGTATATATTTACATTTATATAAATTTAATGATTTAATAATATTAATTTGTCTAGGAGTATTATTTATATGCTCTGAACCTCTAATTATATGAGTAATATTCATAATATAATCATCAATTACAGTACAAAAATTATATGTAAAATCACCATTATATTTTTGTATAATAAAATCATCTAATTCTTTGTTTTTAATAACTATAGAATTAAATATCTCATCTTTAAATATTAAATTTCCAAATAAAGGATTTTTAAATCTTATAACATAAGGTAAATTTTTATAATTAAAATTTTTATCTCTACAATATTTATCATATTTAGGTTTTAATCTTTTTTTAATACAAATTTTTCTTATTTTATTTAATCTTTCAATACTACAAAAACATTTATATGCTAAATTTTCTTTTAATAAAATATTTATATAATATTTATATAAATCTAAATTATTATATTGATAAAAAACATTATCATCTCAATATAATCCTAATCACTCTAAAATATAAAATATATTATCAATATACTTTTGTTTGCATCTTTTTATATCAGTATTATCTATTCTTAAAAAAAATTTACCATTATTTTTTCTAGTATATAATCATGAAAATAATGCTATACGTATGTTTCCTAAATGTAAAAAACCTGTAGGACTAGGTGCAAATCTTGTTATAATATTCATTATAAAATTATTTTTATAATATTATAAAATATAATAATTTTATTTACAATAAAAAATAATAAATATATTAGTAATAAATAATATATATATATTATAAAAATTAAAAATATGAATAAAAACAAATATATAAGAAATTTTAGTATTATAGCTCATATAGATCACGGTAAATCTACTTTATCAGATAGAATAATTGAAATTTGTAATAAAAAAAAACTTAAAGCAAATGAACAAAGAATATTAGATAATATGGAATTAGAAAAAGAAAAAGGTATAACTATAAAAGCACAATGTGTCAATTTAAAATATATATATAAAAATAAAAAATATTTTTTAAATTTAATTGATACTCCTGGTCACATAGATTTTACTTATGAAGTAACTAAATCATTATCTATATGTGAAGGAGTAGTATTATTAATAGATATTCAAAAAGGAATACAAGCCCAAACATTACATAATTATAATATAGCAAAAAAATTAAACTTAAAAATATTAATTGTAATTAATAAAATAGATTTAAATAAAAAAAACATTTTAAATATTAAAAAAGATATAAATGATATTTTAAAAATTAAAAAAAATATTTATACATGTTCTGCAAAAACAGGAGAAGGTATAAAAAATATAATTATTAATATAATTAAAAAAATTCCATTTCCTAAATGTAATATAAAAAAACCATTTTTAGCTATTATAATAGATTCATTTTTTAATAGTTATAAAGGTATATTTTTATTAATTAAAATTAAAAATGGTTATATTAAAATAAATGATAAATTAAAAATAATAAATAATTCTAATATTTATTTTTATGTTAAAGAAATTATCACTAATACTCCGCATCCTAAAAAAATAACTAAACTTAATTGTGGAAATATAGCATGAATAATATGTAATATTAAAAATATTAATATAAATTTTGTAGGATTACAAATTATTAAATTTAATAATAATAAAATATATAATTTAAAAAATATAAAATCAAATATAATTAAACCACAAATTTTTGCTAATATATTTTCTAAATATAATATAAATTACTCTATTTTAAAAAAATCAATACAAAAATTATCATTAAATGATTCATCTTTTACTTATGAAAGTATTAAATCACCTATATTAGGATATGGATTTAAATGTGGATTTTTAGGTATTTTACATATTGAAATAATTAAAGAAAGACTTAAAAGGGAATATAACACAAAAATAATAGTTACTAATCCTAGTGTAATATTTAAAATAAATACATTAAAAAAAAAATTAACTTATATAAGTAACATAAATAAAATATTAAATATTTATAATATAAAAACTATTCAAGAACCATGAATAATATGTACTATAAAAACTAATAATTTATATATAGGTAAAATTATAAATTTATGTAATGAAAACAGGGGTAAATATAAAAATATTATATATAATAATAATAAAATTTCAATAATATATAAATTACCATTATTAGAAATAATATATAATTTTAGTAATAAATTAAAATCTATTACTAATGGATATTCAGATTTTAATTATAAATTTTATAAATATAAATATTCAAATATTAAAATATTACAAGTTAATATAAATAATAACATAATACATGGATTATCACAATTTGTACATATTAAAAATATTAAAAAAACTAGCCACTTTATATTAAATATATTAAAAAATAATATAAAAAAACAACTATTTGATATTACAATACAAATTTTATGTAATAATAAAATTATTAATAAAATTGTTATTAAAGCTTTAAGAAAAAACGTAATAAAAAAATGTTATGGAGGAGATATAACTAGAAAAAAAAAATTATTACAAAAACAAAAATTAGGAAAAAAAAAAATGAAAAAAATAGGAAATATTTACATACCTGTTAAAATATTTACAAAAGTTTTTAAACAATAAAATTAATAATACATGAATATAAATTTTATATTAAGTAACATGATATTTTTAGGTATAATTTTATATATTATAAAAAATTATATTAATAAAAAATATTTAATAAATAAAAATTTTTATAAAAATTTTAAAGAACTGTTTAAAATACTATTAATAACATTTATTATAAAATCTTTATTATTAGAACTATATTATATTCCTTCAGAATCTATGATGCCTACTTTAATTAAAAATGATTATATATTTGTAAACAAATTAGCTTATTATATTAAAAATCCATTTAACAATAAAATATTATATACAATAAATAATCCTAAATATAATGATATAATAGTTTTTAAATATCCTAAAAATATAAATATTAATTATATTAAAAGAATAATTGCTTTACCCAATGATAAAATAATTTATAATGAAAAATTTAAACAAATATATATATATAAACAATGTAATTTAAATATACTTAAATATTGTTTAACAAAAATTATAAAATATGATAATAAAATTAAAACCATATTTATATTTAATAATAATAAATCAACAAAATATTTATTTAGAAAACATAATAATATTTATTTTAAAAAAAATATAAAATGATTTTTAATATTAGAATATAATGAATATATTCAAAATAAAAAACATAAAATTTGAACAATTTTAAATAAAAAATTTAATCTAAATAAAAAAATAAAAACTTGAATAATTCCTTCCAATAAATATTTTGTAATGGGAGATTTTAGAGATAATAGTTATGACAGTAGAAATTGAGGTTATATAGATAAAAATTTAATAATAGGTAAAGCATCATATATATGATTAAATATAATTTATTTTAATAAATGAAAATGATATATAAATTTTAATAGAATAGGAAGCATATCGTAATAAATTTAAAATAAAATATTATGAAAAATTTACAAAAAAACATTAAATATAAATTTAAAAATATAAAAATTTTAAAACAATGCCTTACACATAGAAGCTATAATAAAAATCATAATGAAAAATTAGAATTTCTAGGAGATTCAATATTAAATTTTATAATAACAAAAATTATATATAAAAAATTTTCATATAAAAAAGAAGGATATATGACTAGAATTAGATCAAATTTAGTTAATAAAAAAAATTTATTTAAAAAAGCTAAAAAATTAAAATTAAATAAATATTTATTATTAGGGTTATGTGAAATTAAAATGAAAGGTCAATATAAAAAATCAATTTTAGCTAATACTTTAGAAGCTATTTTAGGAGGTATTTATTTAGATAGCAAAAATATTAATATTGTAGAAAACACAATAAAATATATTTTTTTATATAAAAAAAATTTTAAAACAAAAAACACTAAAGATTCAAAAACTATTTTACAAGAATATTTACAAAAATATAAAATTCCATTACCAAAATATTATATTTATAATAAATTAGGAAAAGATCATGAAAAAACTTTTATAGTACATTGTAAAATAAATAATAAAATAACAAAAGGTAAAGCTAAAAACAAAAAAATAGCTGAACAAATAGCAGCCAAAAAAGCTTTAATTAAATTAGGAATATAATATTATATTAATTATATATGAAACATAAATTTATAATAACAGCTATAATTGGTAAACCTAATGTAGGAAAATCTACTTTATTTAATAAATTAATTAATAAAAAACTTTCAATTACTAGTAAAAAAAAAAACACAACTTTATATAATAATATAGGTATTTATAATAAACCTAATAAACAATTTATATATATAGATAATCCTGGTATTAATATTCATCCTATAAAATATATTAAAAATATTTTATATTATTCTAAACATAATTTATATTCAAATAATATTAATTTATTTATATTAATAATTTATAAATATATTTCTATAATTGAAATAAAACTAATAAAATTTATACAAAAAATTAATATTAATTTATTAATTATAATTAATAAAATTGATTTAATAAAAAATAAATTAATATTATTAAATATTATAAATAAATTAAAAATATTTAATATTAATAATATTATTCCTTTAAATTTAAAAAAAAAAAAATATTTAATTATTATTAAAAAATATATTAATAAATATTCAATATATAAATCATATATTTTTAATAAAAATATTATAACAACTCAAACAAATAAAACTATAATTACTGAAATTATAAGAGAAAAAATATTTAGATTAACTGGTGATGAAATTCCTTATAATATATATTATAAAATTATTAATATAGAAAAAAATAATAATTTATGATATATATGATTAAACTTAATTATATATAAAAAACAATATATAAAAATTTTAAATGGATTTAATTATAAAAAAATTAATAAAATAAAATATTTGTCTCAAATAGATATTAATAAATACTTTAATAAAAAAATTAAACTATATATTAAAATTAAATTATATAAAAAACCAAAAAATTAATATAAATTTTTATATAAATATATTAAATATTTAATATACTTAATTGATTTTAATATATACTTTAAAAAAAAATATTCATAATAATTTAATTTTAAAAAATTAAATTTTTTAATATATAAATTATAATAAATATTAAAATATCTATTACTGTTAAATTTAATACTTAAATAAATATACTTATGTAATATATTTAACATAACTAATATATTTTTATTACTAATATAATTATTAACTAATATAAAAATTGAGTTTATATTTTCTAAAAATAAATAATTATTAAATATCCATAAATAAATTTTAACATAATATGAATAGTTATAAATATAATCATTTTTAAAATTAATATAATTACTAAAAATTACATTATGTATTTGATTAAACAAAAATTTATAATGTTTATTATATATGAAATCAAAATTATAAATATTAATTCTTATATAAAAAAATTTTTTATATATTTTCATAATAAACTTCATGTTTTTTTTAAATACATTTATATCTCATTGTGTTCATAAAATGATATTACCTATAACAGAAATTATACTACTATTAACTACATCTAAAACACGTAAATAAAAATACTTTAAAATATCTATATATAATAAATTATAATTTAAAATAGATAATAAAGTAAATCCTACAACAGATAATATATAATTATTTTTAATAAAATAAAAATTTGTAATAGATAATAATAATATTATTAATAAATAAATATATTTACTTAAATTTAATTTAATTAAAAAATAACTTAATATAACACCTAAAAATATTCCTAATAATCTATTATAAATTTTAATTAAAATATTAGTAAAACTATTTTGATGTAAATAAACCAAACTTAATAAAATTCAATAATATTCATCTAAATAATACTTTTTAAAAAATATAAAAAAAATATTAAACAATATATTAAATTTTAAAAAATTTTTATAATTATTAATATAACCAGGTAAACAAAAACAAATAAATTTATTATTATATATATAAGAAATATTATTAATATATATTTTTTCTTTAAAAATAAAAATTTTATTAATAAAAATATTTATTATATTACGTAAATATAAAATATTAAATATATTTTTATATTTATATAAATTATTATTAAAATTTTTAATATTTTCATCATAAAGTTTTTTATAATTTATATATTTTCTATATAATATAGAATAACCTATATTTAAAATCTTTTTAGATATTAAAAAAATATTTTTTTTATAAAAATTTAAAAAAATATTATTTAAATAAAAATTTTTATTAATATTTATATTTACAAATATATTATCTCTTAACAAACAAGCTATATTAAAATATTTTATTAAAATTTTTTTTTCTTCATTAAAAAAATATAATACATCTATTTGCTCATAAATCAATATGAATAAATCCATAATTTTTTTATGATATAATAAATTATTATAATCAACATCATCTTTTAAGATTAAAAGATATTTTTTACTAAAAACTAATGACAATTCTTTATACAATATAAATATATTTTCACGTATAAAATAATTTCTAAACAAATAAGATCAAAAAAAAATAACAATAGCATAACATCATATACTTACAAAACATATAATAGAAATATATAAAAAATTAAATTTTAATAATAAATTAAAAAAAAATATAGATATTAATAAACAACCTAAAAATATTTTATTATATAAAGGAAAAATTTCACTTAAAATACTTAATAAAATATTTAATATAAAAAAATAAATTATAAAAGAAATTTTATAATAATAAAAAATTTGTATAATTACAATTAACATTGTAAATACAAAACTTGTAACTATAATTTTTTCTATATAAAATATATTAATATTGTCAATATTAATATATAAAAAACAAGTTGGAATAAAAGAAAAAAAAAAATTATAATTTTTATTTAAACAAGTAAATATAAAAGCAGGTAAACCTAATAATATAAACTGCCTTAAAGTAAAATAAAAATTTGAGTTAAAAAAAATATATTTAAACATTTAATAAAGTATTATAACATAATATTAATAAATTAAATAAAATTAAAATGATAACATGAAATATGATTATTAATAATGAAAAAAAAAAAAAATATTTTAACAATATAATTAATTTTTTAAAAAACGAATATAAATATAAAAATATTTTTCCTCCTAAAAATAAAATATTTAAAGCTTTTAAATTAACTACATTTAAAAAACTTAAAATAATAATTTTAGGTCAAGATCCATATTATAAAAAAAAATTAGCAGATGGACTAGCTTTTTCAGTAAATAAAAAAACAACATATATACCTGCATCATTAAATAATATTTATAAAGAAATTAAAAAAGAATTTCCTTTATTTAAAAAACCTAATAATGGTAATTTGATACATTGAGCCAAACAAGATATACTACTATTAAATAGTATTTTAACTGTTGAAGAAAACAAACCATTATCTCATGAATATATAGGATGAAAAATTTTTACAAATAATATTTTATTATATATTAATTATTACTTAAAAAATATTATATTTCTATTATGAGGAAAAAAAGCTCAAGAAAAAAAAAATATTATAAATAAAAAAAAACATAAAATATTATGTACTTCCCATCCATCAACATTATCTTTTAATAATGGATTTAAAGGATGCAATCATTTTAAATTATGTAATATATTTCTTAAAAATAAAAATTATAAAACTATAAATTGATAATTATTTAAAATTTAATAATTTATATATATTAAATATTTTTTTTTTAGCTAAAAATTTAGACTTAACTTTTCCTATATTTAATATTTTTATTAAAAATTCTTCTTTATTTCTAAAATATCAAAATTTTTTTTGTAATTTTAATAAAAATTTAGATAAAATTTTATAAAATATATTTTTAAATTTATTATAATTATAATTTATAAAATATTTTTCTAAGTTTTTTATTGATACATCTGTAATACCAGATAATATATTTAATAAATTTGAAACTCCAGGTTTATTATCAACATCAAAAATAATTTTAGGTGGAATATCATTATCAGTTAAACTATTATATATTTTATACTTAATAATTTCAGGAGAATCAAATAAAAAAATAACATTATTAATATTAACATCTGATTTTGACATTTTTTTATTAATATCTATTAAAGATAATATTTTAGAAAAATTTTCATCTAATATGTAATTAGGAATTTTAAAACAATTTGTTTTATATAATTTATTAAACCTTTTAGAAATTTTCCTAATTAATTCAATATGTTGAATTTGGTCTTTACCAATACATACAAAATCAATATCATATAATAAAATATCTGAAGCCATTAAAACAGGATAACTAAATAAAGATAAATTATTTAAATAAATTTCAGATTTACTTTTATATTGCGTCATTCTATTTAATTCTCCTATATATGTATAACAATTTAGTATTCAATATAATTTTAAATGCTCTATAACATCTGATTGTAAAAATAAAATAGAACGAGATGGATTAATACCTACTGCTAATATAAAAGCCAATAAATCTAATATTTGATTATTAATTTTATTATTTTTATTATAAATAGTAAGAGCATGTAAATCAGCTATACAATATAAACAAAAATATTTATATTGTAAATTTTTTCAAAATCTTAATATACCTAAATAATGACCTATAGTTAAATTACCTGTAGGCTGTATAGCACTAAAAATTTTAATATTTTTTTTCATTTCTATTAAAAATATATTAACATTCTTTATTTAATAATTTTTTTAAATTTAAACTTGCTAATTCATATTTATTTAATTTATTATCATCATTATTTTTATTATTTATAATTTTTTTTCTTTTATGATAAAAATATCCTGTTCCAGAAGGTATTAATCTCCCTACAATAACATTTTCCTTTAAACCTCTTAATTCATCTATTTTACCTTCCACTGCAGATTCAGTTAATACTCTAGTTGTTTCTTGAAAAGAAGCAGCTGAAATAAAAGATTCAGTTGATAAAGACGCTTTTGTAATACCTAATAAAGTTCTTTCATAAATTATAGGATTTAATTTATTAATTATAAGATCTTTATTAATTAATCTAACTCTAGATAATTCTATTTGCTCTCCTTTTAAATAATTAGAATCTCCTGCATCAATAATAGTTACTCTTCTCAACATTTGTCTAATTATTACTTCAATATGTTTATCATTTATTTTTACACCTTGAAATCTGTAAACATTTTGAACTTCTTTTATTATAAATTTAGTTAATTCTTCTATACCTCTTAATCTTAAAATATCATGAGAATATTCTTCTCCATAACTAATAATATCACCCTTGTTAACTAATTCACCTTCAAATACATTTATTTGTCTTCATTTCGGTATCATTTCTTCATTAAGAATTTCATTATTATATACAGATTTAATCTTTAATCTATATTTATCTTTTGTTTCTTTACCAAAAGAAATAATACCAGTAACTTCAGCTAAAATAGCAATTTCTTTAGGTTTTCTAGCTTCAAATAAATCAGCAACTCTAGGTAAACCACCTGTAATATCTTTAGTTCCACAATATTCTAAAGGAATTCTAGCCAAAACATCACCAGCATATACAAATTTATTATTTTCTACATTTATAATAGTTTTAGATGGTAAAAAATATTTTACTAATAAATCCTTTTTATCTAAATAAATATTATTACCTTTAATATCTACTATTTGTATAAATGGTCGTAATTTTTTATTATTATGAATATTATCTAAATTATCTAAAACTAATATTGAAGATAAGCCTGTTAATTCATCATTTTGTTTAACAATATTTTTACCCTCATACATATCTACAAATTTAATATAACCAGAAACTTCAGCTATAATAGGCATTATATGAGGATCCCAATTAACTATGTTTTCACCAACTTTTACTTTTTCATTATTTTTTTTTTCAACAATAGCACCATAAGGTAATTTATAATTTTCTTTTATAATTCCTTCATTACTTAAAATTTCTAATTCAACATTACGAGAAATAATTACTAATTTTTTGTTTTTATTAACAACATATTTTAAATTTTTAAATTTAATATATCCTTTGTTTTTAACTATAACCCCAGATTCACTTGCTTCTTTAGAAGCAGCTCCACCTATATGAAAAGTTCTCATAGTTAATTGAGTTCCCGGCTCTCCAATAGACTGAGCAGCTATTACACCTATAGCTTCACCTTGATTTATTAAATGACCTCTAGCTAAATCACGACCATAACAAAAAGAACAAACTCCAAAATTTGTTTCACAAGTTACAACAGATCTAACTTTTATATTATATAATGCAGATTTTTCAATATTTAAACAATCCTCTTCATTTAATAATGTATTTTTATATAAAACTTTATTTATATTTTTACAATAAACATCTTCAGCTAAAACTCTACCTAAAATACGCTCTTTTAAAGATTCTTTAATATCTCCACCTTCAATAATAGAATTAAAAATTAAACCATTATTTGTATTACAATCTTTTTCTATTATAACTAAATCTTGAGCTACATCAACTAATCTCCGAGTTAAATAACCTGAATTAGCAGTTTTTAATGCAGTATCAGCTAAACCTTTTCTTGCTCCATGAGTAGAAATAAAATATTCAATTATATTTAAACCTTCTCTAAAATTAGCAGTAATAGCAGTTTCAATAATTGATCCATCAGGTTTAGCCATTAATCCCCTCATACCAGATAATTGTCTTATTTGAGCTGATGATCCTCTAGCTCCAGAATCGGCCATCATAAATAAACTATTAAAAGATTTTTGCTTTTTAATTTTACCATCTATTTCTATATATTCAGTAGATAATTCTTTCATCATAGATATAACTAATTTTTCATTAGCAACAGCTCAAATATCAATAACTTTATTATATTTTTCACTTAAAGTAACTAATCCTATATTAAATTTTTCTTGAATTTCATTTATTTCGCTTAGAGCATTATCTAAAATTAGACTTTTATTACTAGGTATTATCATATCATTTATACTAACAGATAAACCAGATATAGTAGCATATTTAAATCCTATTCGCATAATATTATCAACAAAAATTACAGTTTTTTTTAAACCTAATTTTTGATAACATAAACTTAAAATTTTAGAAATTTTGTTTTTATCAATAACTTTATTAACTAAAGTAAATTGTAAACCTTTAGGAAAAATATTTCACAATATTACTCTACCTATTGTAGTATCATAAATATTTATTTTTTTAATATATATATCATTTACTTTAATATATTCTGAAATTTTAATTCGTATTTTAGTATGTAAAGAATATATACCACAACTATATAACCTTTCTGCTTCATAATTATTAATTACATAAATAATATTTTTATTATTTTTGTATATTTTTTCTTTAGTCATATAATATAAACCCAATACTACATCTTGTGATGGAACTATAATAGGTTCACCATTAGCTGGAGATAAAATATTATTTATAGACATCATTAAAGTTCTAGCTTCTAATTGTGCTTCAATAGTTAATGGTATATGAACAGCCATTTGATCACCATCAAAATCAGCATTATAAGAAAGACATACTAAAGGATGTAATTGTATTGCTTTTCCCTCAACTAAAATAGGTTCAAAAGCTTGTATACCTAATCTATGCAATGTAGGAGCCCTATTTAATAAAATAGGATGTTGCTTAATAACATCTTCTAATATATCCCAAACTATTGATTCTTCTTTTTCAACCATTTTTTTAGCTGCTTTAATAGTATTAGCATAACCATTTATTTCTAATTTTCCATACACAAAAGGTTTAAATAATTCCAATGCCATTTTTTTAGGCAAACCACATTGATGTAATTTTAAATTTGGACCTACAGTTATTACTGATCTACCAGAGTAATCAACTCTCTTACCTAATAAATTTTGCCTAAATCTACCTTGTTTGCCTTTAATCATATCAGCTAAAGACTTTAAAGATCTTTTGTTATTACCTGTAATTGCTAATCCACGCCTTCCATTATCTAATAAAGCATCTACTGCTTCTTGCAACATACGTTTTTCATTTTTAATAATTATATCAGGTGCAGATAAATCTATTAATCTCTTTAAACGATTATTTCTATTAATTACACGTCTATATAAATCATTTAAATCAGATGTAGCAAATCTACCACCATCTAAAGGAACTAATGGTCTTAAATCAGGTGGTAAAACAGGTAAAACTTTTAAAATCATTCATTGTGGTTTATTACATGAATTAATAAAAGATTCAACTAACTTTATTCTTTTATAAATTTTCTTTTTCTTAATTTCAGAATTACCATTCTTTAACAAATTTAATAATATATTGTATTCTCTTTTTAATTTTATTTTTTTTAATAATATATATATAGCTTCAGCTCCCATTTTAGCTATAAAACTATTTCCATATTCATTATAATAATTATAATACTCTTCTTCTGACAAAATAGTATTATTTTTTAAATTTGTAGATCCTTTATCTATTACTATATATGATTCAAAATATAAAACTTTTTCAATATTTTTTAAAGATATATCTAATAATAAACCAATTTTTGAAGGCAAAGATTTTAAAAATCAAATATGAGCTATAGGAGTAGATAATTCTATATGCCCCATTCTATTTCTACGTACTTTCATTTTTGTAATTTCTACTCCACATTTTTCACATATTATACCTTTATATTTAAATCTTTTATATTTACCACATAAACACTCATAATCCTTAATAGGGCCAAAAATACGTGCACAAAATAAACCATCCCTCTCAGGCTTAAAAGTACGATAATTAATAGTTTCAGGCTTTTTAACTTCACCATATGATCATGATCTAATAATTTTAGGAGATGCCAAACTAATTCTAATAGAATTAAATTCTTTTTTAGAATACTTATTACGAAAAAAATCTGTAAAATTAGTCACAATATATATTCCTAATAAATTTATATTATAATATTTAAATAAAATTTTATTTTTTTAAATCAATATTAATAGCTAAAGAACAAATTTCTTTTATTAAAACATTAAAAGATTCAGGCATACTTGGTTCCATATAATGATTATCATTAATAATATTTTTATATATTTTAGTTCTTCCGTTAACATCATCTGACTTAACTGTTAACATTTCTTGTAATGTATAAGCTGCCCCATAAGCTTCTAAAGCCCATACTTCCATTTCACCAAATCTTTGACCTCCAAATTGTGATTTACCACCTAAAGGTTGCTGAGTAATTAAGCTATAAGATCCTGTAGATCTAGAATGTATTTTATCATCTACTAAATGATTTAATTTCATCATATACATATAACCAACAGTAATAGGATTATCAAATTTATAACCTGTCAATCCATCATATAAATATATTTGACCAGATTCAGGATAATTAACTAATTTTAATAATTTTTTTATCTGATTCTCTTTAATACCATCAAAAACAGGAGTTGCAACAGTAAATCCTTTAATTAAATTTTTTATTAATACTAATAAATCACTTTTACTAAAATTTTCTATATTTATTTTATTTTTTTTTATATTATATATTTTTTGTATAAATTTTTTAATTTTATTTAAACTCTTTTTTTTAATATAAAAATCATTATATATTTTATTTCCTAACTCTTTACATGCCAAACCTAAATGTGTTTCTAATACTTGACCTATATTCATTCTAGAAGGTACTCCTAAAGGATTTAAAATCATATCTACTGGTATACCGTTTTTATCATAAGGCATATCTTCTATTGGACAAATTTTAGATATAACACCTTTATTACCATGCCTTCCAGACATTTTATCTCCTACTTGAAGTTTACATTTTACAGCTAAATATACTTTAACAATTTTAGTTATACCAGGTGCAAGTTCATTTCCTTTACATATTAATTTACTTAAATAATTAATTTTATTTTCTAAAATATCTTTTAATTTAATATATGAATTTATTAATATATAAATTTTTTTATTTAATTTAATATTTTTAAAATCAATATTTTTAATTTTTTTTAAATTAATATTTTTTTCTAAAATAACTTTAGAATTAAAATTATATAATAAATCTTGAATTTGTTTTTTTAATATATCTTTATAATATAATAAATTATCTTTAAAATTAGATTTTATTTGATCTAATTTAATATTTTCAATTTCTAATAATCTATTATCTTTTTTTATTCCTTCTCTATTAAAAATTTGTACATCTATTACAGTACCATTTATATTATTAGGAACTCTTAAAGAAGAATCTTTTACTTCAGAAGCTTTTTCACCAAAAATAGCTCTTAATAATTTTTCTTCTGGAGTTAATTGAGTTTCTCCTTTAGGGGTTACTTTTCCAACTAAAATATCTCCTGATAATACTTCAGCACCTATATAAACTATACCATTATCATCTAATTTAGATAATATAGATTCGTTTATATTAGGAATATCTGAAGTAATTTCTTCAACTCCTAATTTAGTATCTCTACATATACAAGATAACTCATGTATATGTAAGCTAGTAAACAAATCATCATGAATAATTCTTTCTGAAATTACTATAGAATCTTCAAAATTATAACCATTTCATGGCATAAAAGCCACACGAACATTTTGACCTAAAGCAAGCTCTCCTAAATTAGTAGATGTATTGTCTGCTAATATATCCCCTTTTTTTACCTTTTCATTTAAAGTTACACAAGGTTTATGATTTATACAAGTATTTTGATTTGATCTTATAAATTTTTTTAAATAATAAATATCAATTTTATTTTTTAAATCTATATTTTTTTTTAAAATCTTAACAATAATTTTAATAGAATCTACATAAGTAACTATACCTGAATTTTTACAAACAACTAAAGAACCAGAATCATAAGCTATAATTCTCTCCATTCCTGTTCCTACTAAAGGAACATCAGCTCTTAAACAAGGAACAGCTTGTCTTTGCATATTAGCACCCATTAATGCACGATTTGCATCATTATGTTCTAAAAAAGGTATTAACGCAGAACCTATTGATACTATTTGTTGAGGAGAAACATCAATATAATTAATTTGGTTATATTTAAATAAATTAAATTCTCCTCTATACCTACATATTATAAATTTATCTATTATTTTATTATTACTATCTATATTAATATTACAAGGAGCTATTATATAATTATAGTCTTCTATAGCAGACAAATAATAAATATCATTATAAATAATACCTTCTTTTACTAATCTATAAGGGGTTTCTAAAAAACCATACTTATTAACTTTAGAATAAATCGATAATGAATTAATTAAACCTATATTAGGTCCTTCAGGAGTTTCAATAGGACAAATTCTTCCATAATGTGTTGTATGTACATCACGAACTTCAAAACCCGCCCTTTCTCTTGTTAATCCACCTGGACCTAAAGCAGATATTCTACGTTTATGTGTTATTTCAGACAAAGGATTATTTTGATCCATAAATTGAGACAATTGACTTGTACAAAAAAAATCTTTTATAATAGAAGATAAAGGTTTTGAATTAACTAAATCCTTAGGATATAAATTATTACATTGATTAACTAATGATAAACGTTCTCTAATTGTTTTTTCAATTCTTAATAAACCTAAACGAAATTGATTTTCAACCATTTCACCTACAGATCTAATTCTACGATTACCTAAATGATCTATATCATCTATAATATCATTATTATTTCTTATATTAATTAATTTTTTAATTATATAAATAATATCATATTTATGCAAAACATTAGATTTATAATGTTTATAATTTTTATTAAAATTTAAAGAAGTATTAATTTTCATTCTACCTACATCAGATAAATCATATTTATCAAATTTAAAAAATAAATTTTTAAATAAAATTTTAGAAGCTTCAAAAGTTGAAGGTTCACCTGGTCTTAACATTCTATAAATTTCTATTAAAGCTTCTTTTTCATTATTAATATAATCAATATTTAATGTATTATAAATATAAGAATTAAAATCATTAATATACAAAGTTTTAAAATTTTTATTATTATTAACAAGATCTTCTAATAAACTAATATCTATTTTAGTATTAGCTTTTATTATATACATATTATTATCTTGTTTTAAAATCTTTATATCATTATATAAAATTTTGCCTATTAAATATTTTTTAGGTACTTTAATGTAATTAACATTATCACACTGCATTTTATTAATATGTTTCAAAAGAATTCTTCTTCCTTTTTTTACATAAATTTTATTATTAAATACTATATTAAAATTTAATATTTCACCTTTAAGTCTAATTGGAATTAAATCCATATATATATATTTATCCAAAATTCTAAAATTTATATAATCAAAAAATATACTAAAAATTTTTACTACATTAAAATTTAATGCTTTTAAAAAAACAGTTATTGGAATTTTCTTCTTACGATCAATACGAAAAAATAAATAATCTTTACCATCAAATTCAAAATCTAATCATGAACCCCTATAAGGAATTATTCTAGCACTATAAAGTGTTTTACCTAAAGAATTTAATTTATTTTTATCACTATCAAAAAAAACTCCTGGGCTTCTATGTAATTGAGATACCACTACTCTTTCAGTACCATTAACAATAAAAGTACCCCGTTTAGTCATTAAAGGAATTTCTCCCATATAAACATATTGCTCTTTACTTAATTTTTTTACATTTTTTTCATAATATATTAAACATAATTTGACTTTTAAAGAAACAAAATATGTTAACCCCCTTATTTGACATTCATGATCATTAAAAATACATTTTTTTAATTTATAATATTTATATAACAATTTAATATCATTATTATAATTATAAATGGGAAAAATAGAATTTAATGAATTATTTATTCCAGATTCTAAATTATTTAATTTATATAAAAATTTATTATAAGAATTAATTTGTATATTTAATAAATATGGTATATTAACTATTTGAGGTATTTTACCAAAATTTTTACGTATACGTTTTTTTTCAGTATTAGTTAAATACATAAAATTACCAATTTATTATATTATATTTATTTTATTTAACTTTATTTAATTTCAATTGTTGCTCCAACTTCTTCTAAAGAATTTTTTAAAGAATCTAAATCTATTTTATTCATTTTTTCTTTTATTAAAACAGGACTAGATTCAACTAAATCTTTTGCGTCTTTTAATCCTAAATTTAAAAAATTACGTATAATTTTAATTACAGATATTTTGTTTGTACCTATAGATTTTAAATATAAATTAAATTCATTTTTTTTAATTTTTTTATTATTATCTAAATTATTTGTATTAAAATTTTGTATATTACTAATACCAAATTTTTTTTCTAAATCATCTATCAATTCAACTATTTCTAGTAATGTCATAGAATATATTTTTTCTAAAATTTGTTTTTTCGTAATTTGCATAATTATTACCTAATAAATTATTTATTGTTTTTAATTATCAATAATACATTTAATAATCTAACTATACTAATGTTTTTTAAATAATTTATAAAATAAATAAACGCTTTATCTATAGTATTATATTTTATTAATTTATTAACTATTTTAAGTGAAATTAATTTATTATTATAAACAAAAGCATTAATAACTAAATTTTTCTTATTATTTAATATAAAATTTATCAATATATTTCATAAAATATCTTTATTTGTAATATTATATGAACAAAATAATATCATTGATCCTACAATATATTTATTTAAAAAATTATATTTTGTGTTTTGTATTGCTAATTTAAATAATTTATTTTTTAATACAACTAAATATAATTTTTTATATTTATTAATTTCTAATCTTAATTTATTTAAATCATTAACTTTAAATTTTAAAAATTTAATTAAAATTATATATTTAGATTTTATTAATTTATCTTTTAATCTTAAAACAAAATTTTTCTTTTGTTGTAAATTTAATAACATTTAAAATACCTAAAAATTATTAATTAATTTAAAAATTTAAATCATTTAAATCTATTAAAAAACTATTACCCATTGTAGTAGATAAAAAAATATTTTTTATAAAAAAAATATTTTTAATAAAAGTAGGTTTTGTAGATTTAATATGACGAATTATACAAATTATATTATTAGCTAATTTATAACTATCATAATTAATTTGACCTATTGTTAAATGTATAATACCAAATTTATCATTTTTATATATAATTCTACCATTTAAAAATTCTTTAATAGTTTTTTTAAAATTATTAGTAACAGTATTATATTTAATATTAGGAATTAAATTTTTAGGTCCTAATATTGAATTTACTTTATCTAATTTATTTAATAATAAAGAATTTGTTAATAACAAATTAAAATTTAATTTACGTTTATTTATAATAATTTTATTTATTAAACTTTTATAACCAACAAAACTAGCTCCATAAGAATATATTTTATTCTTAACAGTTTTATCTTTACAATTATAAAAAACTGCTATAATTTTTAATTGTTGAGTTTTATATGGTAATATTACACTACCATATATATGTTGATTAATATTTTTTACATCAATATTTAAATTTATTGATATATCCACAGATTCTATAAAATTACGTTTTTTGCAATTAAATTTAAAATTATCTAAAATATATATTAATTTGTTTACTAAGTTAGTTCTAATATTATTCATGTTAATTTATATAATAAATATAATTATTCAATTAATTACTTTCAATTTTAACTCCCATAGAACATGCAGTACCAATTAAACATTTTATAATAGAATTTATATTATTAGAATTCATATCTAATAATTTTATATTAGCAATTTTTACTAAAATATCTTCTTTAATATAACCTATTATTTTAGTTCCAGGTTTATCAGAACCCTTTTTAATTAATAAATATTTTTTAATTAAAAATGAAGAAGGAGGACTTTTAATTATATAACTAAAAGAACGATCTTGAAAAACAGTTATTATAACTGGTATAGGCATACCTTTTTCCAAATGAAAAGTTTTTTTATTAAAAGATTTACAAAACTCCATAATATTTATACCTTTTTGTCCTAACGCAGGACCTATAGGAGGGCTAGGATTAGCCATACCAGATAAAATTTGTAATTTAATATATGAGATTTTTGACATATTTAATCAATTTTAAAATTTATTTAAAAATATAATTATAATTAACAACTTTTTTCAACTTGAGAAAAATCCAATTCTACAGGAGTTGATCTTCCAAATATTAATACAGAAACTTTTAATCTATTTTTATCATAATCTACTTCTTCAACTGTTCCACTAAAATCTGAAAAAGGACCATTTTTAACTCTAATTAATTCACCTTGTTCAAATAATATTTTTGGTCTAGGTTTATTTCCAATTAATTTTAATTTATTTTTTATTAAATCAATTTCTTTACTACTTATAGGAATTGGATTTTTTGAATTATCACCTATAAATCCTATAATTTTTGGTATACCGCGTATTAAATATCAATTTTTTTCATTCATAACCATATTAATTAAAAAATATCCTGGAAAAAATTTACGGTCACTTTTAATTCTATAACCATTTTTAATTTCCATTATTTTTTCTGTAGGTATTAAAATATCTCCAAAATATTTTTTTAATCTATATAATTTAATACAATTTTTTAATTTATATGCTGCTTTATCTTCAAAACCAGAAAATACTTGTATTACATATCATTTTTTAAATTTTTGAGATTTAAACATATTATAATTCCAAATTAATTATTATGGATAATATATATATTAAAGCTATATCAATAAATCATATAATTCATGAAATTATAAATATAAATACAAAAACTATAAAAATAATTTTATTAATTTCTGAAATTGTAGGCCAAATAATTTTAGATACTTCTAATTTAGAATGATTAAAAAAATTAATAATATATTTAAAAAAATATATAGATTCTAATATAGTAAATAAACTAAAATATATTAATATATTATATATCAGTTTTAATAATCAAAATAAATTACTAAAATATAAATTTTGTAATAAAATAATTATTACAATACTTAATAAAAATAATATTTTATAAAAATTTGATACTCTATCTAAAAAAATATACATTTCAATTTACTTCAAAATTTTTATTTATTAATAAATAAAATTATAAATTATATATTATAAAATACAAATTATTAAAAAACAATATATACTTTAAATAATAGAATTTAATATAAAATACGTAAAAAATTTCATTTTAATATGTTCTAATATATTTGAATGATTAAAATTTAATAAATGTAAAAATCCATGTAATAATATATATAAAAAATAATTAAAAAAATTATACTTATAATAAAATATTTCTAATAATATTATATAAGGACATAAATAAATTTCACCTAATAAATTATTATTATGCATAATATTTTTAAAAGATAAAACATTAGTAGATTTATTTTTATTAATATATCTTTTAGTTAAACTTAACATAAAATTTGAATTTACTAATATTATGTTAGTATATTTATTAATATTAAAAAATATATTTAAAAATAAAAATAATTTATTTAATAAAAAATAGTCTAATACTAAAAAACAATCATTATAATTTATATATAATTTAAAAAATTTATTAAAATTAAAAATATTTTTACAAACTATTTTTTTCATAAGCATTTATAATATCTCTAATAATAGCAGATCTCATTATATCTTTAGATTTAAAAAAAGTAAAACCAATATTTTTATAATTCTTAAAAATTTTTATTGCATGTATTAATCCAGACATAGATTTTTTATTAAGATCAATTTGTGAAATATCTCCATTAACTACAACTTTTGTATTAAATCCTAATCTAGTTAAAAACATTTTCATTTGATTAATAGTAGCATTTTGAGCTTCATCTAAAATAACAAAACAATCATTAAAAGTTCTACCACGCATATATGCCAAAGGTAAAACTTCAATTATATTATTTTTAATATATTTTTTATAATAATTAGATCCTAAAATTTCAAATAAAATATCATAAATTGGGCTTAAATATGGATCTATTTTTTGATTATAACTACCTGGTAAAAAACCTAATTTTTCACCAGCTTCTACAATAGGTCTAACTAAAATAATTCTATATATTTTTCTTTTATTTAAAAAATCTATAGCTGAAGCAGTTGCTAAATATGTTTTTCCTGTACCAGCAACCCCAATACCAAATGTAATAATTTTATTTAAAATATTATTTAAATATAATATTTGTTTTTTATTTTTAGGTTTTATAAAATTAAAAATTTTTAATTTTTTTTTCATTACTTTATACATAATAAACTTATTATACTAATTTACCATATAAATAATATGTTGATATCTTATAAATTTTAACAGAAACTAATTTACCTAATAAATTTTTTTTACCTATAAAAAAAACTTTACGATTATTTTCAGTACGACCAAATAAATAAGAAAAATCTTTTTTAGAAAACCCTTCTACTAAAATTTTATAAATATTAAATAACATTTTTTTATTAATTTCAGATACATTTTCAATTATTAATTTTTTAATTTCTTTAAATCTTCTTTTTTTTTCATTATTATCAATATTATCTATCATGTTAAATGATATTGTTCCTTGTCTAGGAGAATACATAAAAATATAACTATAATCAAATTTAATTTCTTTAATTAAATCTAATGTCATTAAAAAATCTTTTTCTGTTTCATTTGGAAATCCTACAATAAAATCAGTACTAAATAACATATTTGGTCTTATATATAATAATTTATAAATTATTTCTTTATAATATTCTATAGTATATTTACGACCCATTAATTTTAATATTTTATTAGAACCACTTTGAACAGGTAAATGTAAAAAATTTACTAATTTACTTAAATATTTGTAACTATTAATTAATTTATTATTAAAATTATATGGATGACTTGTAGTAAATCTAATTCTTTTAATTTTATTAATTTTAGATATTAAACATAATAAATCTGTAAAATCACACTTAATTCCATTTTTAAAAAAACTATTATATGCATTAACATTTTGTCCTAATAAATTAATTTCAATAATTTTATTCTTAGATAAATAACATATTTGATTTATTATACTTTCAGGTTTTCTACTTAATTCAAAACCTCTAGTAAAAGGAACTATACAATAAGAACAAAATTTGTTACATCCTTCCATAATTGTAACAAAAGAATTAATTTTAACATTATCAGATAAAATTTTATTAATATTTTCACTAATATTTCTATTTTTAATATCTATTAATCTTTTTTTATATTTTACAAATTTAATAATCAAATTATTTAAATTTTGTATAGATTTAGGACCACATATTATATTTACTAAATTAGTTCTACTAAAAATTTTATCTTTTAAATGAGTAGCCAAACACCCACATAAACAAACTATTGTTTTATTATTAAATATTTTAAGTTTTTTTAATTTATTTAAATAATTAAATACCTTAAGTTCTGATTTTTTTCTAATTGAACAAGTATTTAATATAATCAAATTACTATCTTTATAAGAATCAACAAATTTATATGTATTAAATGATTTTAAATGATTAATTATCTTATTAGAATCATATAAATTCATTTGACATCCTCATGTTTTAATATAAACTTTTTTATATATCATATATAATAATAATAATTATAAAAATATACGTAATTTAAACAAATAGCTACGATAGGACTTGAACCTATGCCCTCAGCGTTATGAATGCTGTACTCTAACCACTAAGCTACGTAGCCATTAAAAAAAATAAACAGGGATACCAGGATTCGAACCTGGGAATAACGGGATCAAAACCCGGTGCCTTACCACTTGGCTATATCCCAATAATAAAAAAATAATACGGAAGACGAGATTTGAACTCGTATACTATATAATAATTTAGTACTAGATTCTAATTCTAGCGCGTTTACCATTTCGCCACTTCCGCGAAATATATAATATATTTTATATATTATAATAACATAAATACTATTTAATATATCAAATTTATATATGAAAAAAATCTTTTTTTTAAAATTTTTTAATAAATGTTTAAAAAAATTAAAAAATAAAAAATTATTTTATAATCAAAATACATATAATTCATATAATGATATAAAGTTATTATTATATTCAATATTAAATTTAAATATAAATAAAAAATATTATACAATTAAAATATATAATTGACAAATTAAAAAAATATTTAAATTAATAAAATTAAGAATAAAAAAAAGAATTCCTATGGCTTATTTAACAAAAAAAACTTTTTATAATAATAAATTATTTTATATTAATAAAAATGTTCTTATTCCTAGAAGCCCTATATTAAACATTATAAATAATAAATTTAAATGTATAAAAAAAAATTATTATCCTAAAAAAATTTTAGACTTATGTACTGGTTGTGGATGTATTGCTATACATTGTTCATATTTATTTAAAAAATCATATATTGATGCTACTGATATATGCCCTAAAGCTTTAAAAATAGCTAAAAAAAATATTTTATTACACAAAATAAATAATATAAATTTAATAAAAACAAATTTATTTAAAAATATTAAATCTAAATATGATTTAATAATTACAAATCCTCCATATGTATCTTATAAAGAATTTAAATATTTACCAAAAGAATATTATTATGAACCTTCAATTGCACTAAAAACTACTAATTCTGGTTTATATATAATACAAAATATTATAAAAAACTATAATAACTTTTTAAAAAAAAAAGGTATATTAATTTGTGAAGTAGGAAATAAAAAAAAAATTATTAAAAAAATATATAAAAATATTAAATTAAATTGAATTATAATAAAAAATATTAAATATAATATTTTTTATATTAAAAAAAATTAAATTTTAAAAACATTTAAAAAATTTTTTATTAAAATTTTAGTTAAAATATCTAATTTTATTTTTTTAATAATACTAATAAATTTAATTATATAAATAATATTACATGAATTATTTATTTGACCTCTTTTAGGAACAGGAGTTAAATATGGAGAATCTGTTTCAACTAATAATTTATTTAATGGTATATCTTTAATAATATACTTATAATATAAACAATTTTTAAAAGTTATTAAACCTGATAAAGATATATAAACATTATAATTTAATAATTTATATAAACTATATTTATCATTATAGTTATAACAATGTAAAATAAATTTTAAATTAAAATTTTTATATTTATTTATCATATATAAAGTATCATTAAAAGAAGAACGACTATGTATAATAATAGGTTTATTATATTTAAAAGATAAATATAAATGATAATCAAAATAATATTTTTGTAATAATTTATTTATATTATTATTAAAATAATCTAAACCTGTTTCACCTATTGCTATTACCTTTTTATAATTAATAAACCTTTCCATATATTTAAATTCTTTAATACTACAAATATCTAAATATTTAGGATGAATACCACAAGAAAAATATATTATATCAATATTTAAATAACAATTATAAATAAAAATAAAATTATTAATATCTGTTGAAATAGTTAAAATATAAACAAAACCTAATTTTTTTAAATTTTTTATTAAATAATTTATATTTAAATTATATATTTTATCTAAATGACAATGACTATCAAAATATTTCATATTTCTTTAATTATTTAATATAAAAAATATATTATAATTTAATTTATATAATAAAATTTTTTTATTATAATTTAATAAATTAAAATATTTGTTTAAAAATAAATATAATTCATCTAATATTAAAAAAATTTTATTATTACTAATTTCTCTACTTAAAGTATATATTTTCTTAATATAATCTATATTATAAATTAAATTATTATAACTAATACTAATTTTTAGTAGATCTAATAATATATATATAAATCAATAAATATAATTAATTAAAAAATTATTTTTATAACTAAATATTTTATTATTAAATAAATAATTATGATTTTTAAAAAACATAAAACTAAAATCATTAATAAATTTTATTCTTAATTTTCATAAATTTGTTAATAAAAATATAGTTAAAGTAGGAGAATTATTACTAATTCTTATAGCAGTTAATAACTGATATTTATCAAAATTATTAAATAATTTTTTTTTATATATTCATTTTAAAATAATATTTTCATTTGGAGCATACAAATTATATTTATAACATCTACTAAATAATGTAGCTGGAATAATAAAATTCATTCAACAAGTAAAAATAATAATTACATTATATAAAGATTCTTCAATAATTCTTAATAAAAAATTATTAATAAATTTATTTTTAAAATCAAAATTTGAAAAATAAATTACTTTATAAACGGAAACATATAAATTATTACTAAAAACTTTATTTAAATATTTTACTTTTTCAATATGTAAAAAATCATTTTTAAAAATATAAAAATTAGGATGATTTTTATTATTTAGTAATACACAATTAATACAATTATTACAAGCATTACTTTTTAATTTATATGTACAAAACATTCATTTTACAATATTAAATATTAATACATCAATTTTTAATTCACTATTAAATTTAATAATTAAACCAAAATTATCTTTAATAAATAAATTAGATTTAATAATTATTTTATATAAACTTTTCAATCAAGGATATAAATTTTTATTCATTTTTTAAAAAAAAAAATTATTAATATATTTAATTATTTATTATATAATAAATAATATATAAAATTAATAATTTAATAAAATGTTAATAAATAAAAAAGCACCTAATTTTATTGCTACTGCTATATGCCCTAAAAATAAAATTATAAAAAATTTTAATTTTAAAAAACATATAAAAAATAAAAATTGTATATTATTTTTTTGACCTTTAGATTTTACATTTATATGTCCTACAGAAATTTTAGCTTTTAATTATAGATATAAAAAATTTAAAGAAAAAAATACAACTATTATAGGAATATCAACTGACTCTATTTATTGTCATTTAGCATGAAAAAAAACACCAATTGAAAAAGGAGGAATAGGAAATTTAAATTTCCATATTATTTCTGATATAGATAAAAATATACAAAAATTATATAACGTAATATATAAAAATAAATTTTCTATTAGAGCAACATTTATTATTAATTGTAAGAGAAAAATAAAACATATATCATTAAATGATTTAAATATAGGACGAAATATTGATGAAATTTTACGACTAATAGATGCAATTAATTTAAATCAAAAAAATAAACATATTATGTGTCCTGCACAATGACAAAACAATAAAAATACTATTAAATCTAATGATGATTTAAATATTAAAAAATTTTTTAAAAAAAATATTAAAGATTTATATTAAATTTAAAATTAATAAATTTTTATATATATATATAAAATTTATATATATATATATAAAAAATATATTAATATTATTAAATTTTAGATTCAATATAAATTATATGTTTTTTAATTATAGGATCATATTTTTTTAAAGTTAAACTTTTATTAGTATTTAACTTGTTTTTAGTTGTAGTATAAAAATGTTTACTACCAGAAGTAGATATAAGTTTAATTTTAATTCTATTAACTTTAGCCATTTTTTTTTATATTTATTATTTAATATAATTTTCTATACCTTTTTTATTTATTAATCTAATACCTTTTGTACTTACTCTAATTTTAATAAATTTTTTTTTATTATTTAATCAAAAACGATGATAATGTAAATTAGGTAAAAATCGCCTATTAGTCTTTCTCATTGAATTAGATTTTTTAATACCAAATATAGTCTTTTTATTTGTTATATAACATATTCTACTCATTTTAAATTTTATTTTTTATTATTATATTTAAATTTATATTTTTTTTTATCAAACAAAATAATATTTTCTGCTAATAAAGAATTTTTATATTGTATAACTTTATAATTATTATAACCATATATTATTATAATATTATAAATTTTTAAAAATTTAATATAATTATTATATTTATTTTCAAATAATAAAACTTCAATATCAGAAGTATTATCTTCTACATTTAAAATACATAATTTATAATTATTTTTTGTTTTAATAATTTTAATATCATTAATAATTACACAAATATATAATTTCTTATTATTATTATATTTCAATAAATTATTTATTTTAATAATTAAAAAATATTTTTTAATAAATTTATAATATTTGTTTATAGGATGATCTGTTAAATACATTCCTAAAAATTCTTTTTCTTTAATTAAAATTAATTCATTTTTATAAATATTATTTAAATATTTTTTTTTATATATTTTAAAATATTCTTTATAATTATTATTTTTAAATAAACTATTTTGTTTAAAATTATAATATTGTTTATTATTAAAAATAATAATTTTAAATCATAATTTAATATTTTTTCTTAAATAAAATCTATTTATATTAAAAATATCAAAACATCCTGAATATATTAAACTTTCTAAAGTTAGATTAGATAATTTATTATTAATATTTAAAATACAAAAATGAATAAAATTGTTATACTTTTTATATTTTATACGAATATCAATAATATGTTTAATAGTACTTTTTCCTATTCCTTTAATAGCCCCTAATCCATAAATTATATTTCCATTTATATCTAATTTAAAATAATAATCACTAATATTTATATTAGGATAAATTATTTTAATTTTTTTAACTTTAATTTCTTTTATTATATTTACAATTTTATTAATATTATCAATATCAGAATTCATAACTGATACCATAAATTCACTAAAATAATTAGTTTTTAATCATAAAGTTTGATAAGCAATCATAGCATATGATACTGAATGTGATCTATTAAAACCATATCCAGAACATTTAACCATTAATGAAAATATTTTAAGAGCTAATTTAGTATCTATACCTAATCTTTTAGATCCTTTTTTAAATATTTTTTTATGTTTTTTAATGTCATTTTTATTATTATCACTTATACATCTTCTTAAAATATCAGCTAAACCTAAATTATAATCACCTATAACTCTAGATATTTCCATAACTTGTTCCTGATATAAAATTATACCATATGTACATTTTAAAATTGGAATTAATAACTTATGTTGAGCTCCTTTAATAGGATAATAAACCTTTTCTTTACCATGTTTTCTATTAATAAAATTTTCTACCATACCAGACTGTAAAGGACCGGGTCGAAATAAAGCTAAAAGAGCTACAATATCTTCAAAACAATCAGGTTGTAATTTTTTAATTAATTCTCTAATCCCTTTAGATTCTAATTGAAACACAGAAGTAGTATCAGCTTTTTTTAATAAATTAAAACTCAATTTATTATTTAAAGAAATTTTATTTATATCCAAAACAATATTTTTATTTAATTTAATTAAATTTAAAGTTTTATTTATAACTGTTAAAGTTCTTAAACCTAACAAATCAAATTTTACTAATCCTAAATATTCAATATCAATTTTATCAAATTGAGTTATTAATTTTTTATTTTGTTTATCAAAATAAATAGAACAAAAATCATATATTTTAGTAGGAGAAATAACTATACCACCAGCATGTTTACCAATTCCTTTAATTATACCTTCTAAATTTTTAGAAATATTAATTAACTTTTTTATATCTATATTTTTATTATATAATTTTAATAATTTAGGAACTTTATTTAAAGCTGTTTTAATATTTATTCCTATATTAAAAGGAATTAATTTAGCTATATAATCCACTAAATTATAAGAATAACCTAATACTCTACCTACATCTCTTATAACAGATTTTGCAGTTAAAGTATTAAATGTTACAATTTGAGCTACAGATTTTTTATTATATAATTTTTCTATATGTAATAAAACTTTATCTCTTTTTTCCATACAAAAATCTATATCAAAATCAGGTATAGAAATTCTTTCTAAATTTATAAATCTTTCAAATATTAAATTAAATTTAATAGGATCAATTTCAGTAATTTGTAACAAATAAGCTACTAAAGAACCAGCACCTGAACCCCTTCCAGGACCTACAGGTATTTTATTTCTTTTAGCCCATTTAATAAACTCCATAACAATTAAAAAATAATTTGATAAAGACATTTTACTTATTACATATAATTCATAATTCAATCTTGATTTATATTTTAATAATTTATTTTTAGTTTTATTTATAATATTACTTTTTCTTAAACTTTTAAAACATAAATATTTAATATATTTAGATAAATTTTCGTTACTAAATTTACTATAATTTGGTAAAATAGATTTTTTTTTTTTTAAAATAAAATTACATCTTTCAGCTATTTGTACACTATTATATAATACTTCAGGAATATCAGAAAAATTTTCTAACATTTCTTTTTCAGTTTTTAAATATTGATATTTAGTATAATTAATATAATTTTTTATATCATTTAATTTACAATTATAATATATAGCTGAACGAATTTTATTAATTTTAAAATCTTTTTTATAAATAAATAATACTTTATTAGTAGCTACAACTGATATATTTAATTCATAAGATAAATTAATAATATTATTTATATATTTATCTTCATTAATATTATTAACTTTATATATATTTATATATAACCTATCAAACAATATTTTTTTTCAAAATAAAATAATTTTTCTAACAAAATATAAATCTTTATAAATATAAAATTTACCTACACAACTATATTTATCAAATGATAATAAAAAAATTAATCCCTCGTTATATAAAGTAATAAATTTAAAATATATAGAATATTTATCTGAAATATTAGAATTTTTTAATAAAAATTTTGAAATTAAACATAATAAATTTTTATAACCAATATTATTCATTACTAATATAGTTGCTAAATGAGATTCTATATTTATAAAAGAATTATAATTTTTTTTATAATTAATATATATATCAACTCCTAATAAAGGCTTAATTCCATTTAAATATGCTATTTTAGTAAATTTTATTCAAGAAGATAAATTAAAATAATCAGTTAAAGCTATTGCTGGTATATTATATTTTACACATTTATTAATTAAATTTTTAATTTTACATATACCATCTTTAATAGAATATTCACTATGTACATTTAAATGAATAAATTTAGGATACATGTTTATGTTTTATTTATTTTATTTAATTTTATTAAAGATAAAATATTTATAGTAATATCTTTAATACTATTTTTATTATAAAATAATATTAAATCAGAATTTAAAATTAAACTATATTTATTCTTTTTAGAATAGTAATTTATTACTTTAAATATATCAAATAATATTTTTTTATATAATATTTTTTTTTCTTTATATAAAATATATTTAATATTATTAATATATTTATAAAAATAATTAATTTTATTATTAATATAATATTTTAATAAAATATATTGTATATATTTTAATTTTTTATTTAATAAAATATATTTTAATTTAAATAAATTAAAATAATATTTATTAAATATTAAATTATATTTATTATATTTTTTAACTAAATTTTTATATTCAATACTTTTATATATATTACTTTTAATAATATAATTTATATCTATAAATCCAATTTTTAAAATTTGTGATTTTGTTATAGCAAAACTATTAGAAATATTAAATATAATTAAATTACAAAAAAACAATACTTTTAAAATATATCTCATTTTATAAATACCTATTTATTATCATTTTCTATATAAAATTTTAAATAATTAACTTTATCATTTATATTTTTTATAAATGGATAAGAATATAAAATATTTAAAATACCTAAAGGAGTTTTAATTTTTAATATTATTCCTAAATTCATTTTAAATTTATCTATAATATTTTCTAAAATATTATATTTATAATATTTATCTAAAATATTTAATTTGTTATACAATATAGCTGTATCTACAAAAATAAAAGTATTTATATATTTTTTTAAAAAACTATTATAATTAAATATTTTAATTTCTAAATTAGTATAATAAATATAAATTTTATTATCTAAATTATATAAATATTTTAAAAATGAATTATTAAAATATAAATTATTATTAATACCTCTTAAAAAATTATTCTTAATAATATTTTTATAAATTAAATTATTATTATAAGTTTTACTATATAAAAAATAATGATTAATATAAAAAATAAAATTTTTTCTATAACTAATATATTTTTGAAAATTTAAATTATATGTATTATATAATCTTAATAAATTAAATTGACTTTTAAAATTAAATATAAAACCATTTTTGTGTCATTCATTATGATCTAATTTATTTATATTAAAATTATTACCTAATATTAAATAATTATTATAATTTTTAATATTTATATTATTAATTTTATATATACTATTATATAAATATTTTAAATATAATTTATATATTCAATTTACTCTATTTACATATATAAAATCTATATTAAATCCTTTACTATAATTTTTATAATATAAATTATTAAATAAATCTTTATTATTAAAATATTTATATTTTATATAAATATTATTTAATAAACTTTCTAAATAACTAATATTATATATATTATCATATTTATTATATTTTAAATTAATTTGAAATTTATCTTCTAATAAAAATATATTTTTTTTAATATATGATAATTTATAATTTAAAAAATTAAATTTACTAAAACCTAAATTAAAATCAAATATGTTTTTACGGTTAATATCTAAAAAATATAAAAAATCTAAATTTTTTTTATTATTTAATAAAATTTTATAATTAAAATTTTTATAAAAATTATTCTTTAAAATATTAGAAATATATATGTTTAATAAATACTTATTATAAATATTTTTTTTAAATAATAATATTTTTTTAAATAAATAATTATATTTTAAAAAATTAATATTATCTGATTTATTAAAAATATTTAATGATATATTGTCAATATTTTTTATATTATGAAATTTTATATATATATACATTAATAATTTATTATTAATTTTTCTTTTTAATTTAATATTAAATATTAAATTTATATAACCACGTTTATTAAAATAAAAATTAATTTTATTTATTAAAATTTTTAAATATTCATAATTAAAGTATTTATTATCATTTTTAATTTTATTTTTTAATTTATTTAAAATATTATTAAAAACTGTTATATTGCTATATAATTTTATATTATTTAATTTATATCTTTTACCTTCATTAACTGTAATAAACAAATTAATAATTTTTTTATCAAAATTTATAATTTTAAAAATATTATAACTAAAATCTAAATATCCATAATTTAAATATATATTTTTAATTAATAATAAATTTTTATATAATAAATATTCATTTAAAGCTATTTTTTTATTTAATATTAAATTATAATAATCATTATTATCTAAATTTAATAAATATAAAAATTGAATATTTTTAATAAATTTATTACCATTTATATTAATATAATTTATGTTTACTTTTTTTTTACTAAAAATATAAATATTCAATAAAATTTTATTATTTAAAATAAATTTTTTATAAAAAATATTAACATTTATAAAATTATATTTAATATATTTATATAATAAAATTTTTTTTAAATATTTTAAAGATAAATAATTTACACTAATATTTTTTTTTAAATTTAATATTTTAAATAAATTTAATATTTTTTTATTAGATAAAAATAAAATATTACTATATAATTTAATATTTTTAATTAACAAATATTTTTTAAAAAAAACTAAAATAATTTTTTTATATTTAATTAATTTAATATAATAAAAATAATTTATATTTAATAAATATTTAAAAAATTTTAAAATATAATAAAAATTATTTATATAATTTTTATTAAATATATTATTATTATTATTATAATTAATTTTATCATTATAATTAAATAAAATAATATTTTTCTTATATAAACTATAAGAATATACAAATTTATTATTAAATAAAATCAAAAAAACTAATAATATCTTTTTAATCATCTTAATTAAAAATATTCTTTTTTATATAATTATATTATTCCATATTTATAAAAAATATAAAATAATAATATATAAATAAATATAAAATTATAAATAAAATATAAATTTATACTATAGATTTAATTTTTTTATTACAAATAACATCTAAATTATTAATATATTTATTTGTTAAAAATTGAATATTTTTATTTCAAAAAATATATTTATCTTTAGAAATTAATTTATTTTTTAATCAATATTTAATTTTATCATTATAATTTTTTCTAATATTTCTAATATAAATTTTATAAAATTCTAAATCTTTATTCAATAATAATAAAATTTTTTTTTTATACTCAACTGTAATTGGAGGTAAATTTATTATAATTTCATCATTATCAACATTAGTTGTTAAATTTAAATTAATATTTTCAATTAAATGTCTAACTTTGTTTTTAATACTTTTATCAAATAAAGTAATTTTAATACTATTTCTATTTAAATAAACTATATTGGATAATTTTGATAATTTTACATTTTTATTATAATAAATAATTTTTAAATTATATATAATATCTAAATTAATTAAATTTAAATTATATTTTTCAATTAATTTATTAAATGATAATATACTATCTTTCATCTTTAATTCAACATTTTTAATATTTAATTCTATATTCATAAAAAATAAATGTAACTTAAATTAATAATTAAATTTAAATAATCTACTAATCATCTAAAAAACTTTTTAATATTTCAGATCTACTTGGATGACGTAATTTTCTTAAAGCTTTAGCTTCAATTTGTCTAATTCTTTCTCTAGTAACATCAAATTTTTTACCTACTTCTTCTAATGTATGATCAGTTCTCATATCAATTCCAAAACGCATTTTTAATACTTTAGCTTCTCTAGGAGTTAAACTAGATAAAATATTATTAGTAACTAACTTTAAACTTTCAGTAGTAGCACTTTCTAAAGGTAATTTAACTGAAGTATCCTCTATAAAATCACCTAAATGTAAATCTTCATCTTCTCCAATTGGAGTTTCCATAGAAACAGGTTCTTTAGCAATTTTTAAAACTTTACGTATTTTATCTTCTGGAATCATCATTTTAAGTGAAAGCTCTTCAGGAGTAGGTTCTCTACCAATTTCCTGTAATAACTGTCTAGATATTCTATTTAACTTATTAATAGTTTCTATCATATGAACAGGTATTCTAATGGTTCTAGCTTGATCAGCTATTGATCTAGTTATAGCTTGTCTTATTCATCAAGTTGCATATGTAGAAAATTTATATCCCCTTCTATATTCAAATTTATCAACAGCTTTCATTAAACCTATATTTCCCTCTTGAATCAAATCTAAAAATTGTAAACCTCTATTAGTATATTTTTTTGCTATAGATATTACCAATCTTAAATTAGCTTCTACCATTTCTTTTTTAACACTTTTAGTTTTTAATTCACTTTCAAATATATTTTTAATAATTTTTTTAAATTTAATTAAATCAATTCCTATTTCTTTTTCAATTATAAATAAAATTTTAATTTTTTTAAATATTTTATATTTTATTTTTATAAGATTAACAGATCATAATTTATTCATATTAACAGCTTTATAAAATCACTTATATTCACTCAACTTATAATTTAATATTAATTTTAAAAATATATTCTTAGGCATTAAATTATTAATACATAAATTCATTATATTATTTTCTATATTTTTAATCTTTATAAAAATTTTTTTTATATTAAATAATAAATTATCTAAAACTTTAGGAACTAATTTAAATGTCATAAAAATATTTAATAATTTATTAAATTCATATTTAGTATATGGATGATTAAAACTATATAAATTAATAAATTTTATTAAAATTTTATATTGATATTTTAAAAATTTAAATTTACTTTTAATAGTATCATTATTACTATTATTATTATCTATATATTTAATATTATAAAAATAATTTAAATTATATCTATTATTATTAAAAATATAATTATATTTATCATCTATATAACCAAGAATTAAATCAGACAATTTACTTTTTTTTAATTTTATTAAATTATATTGATCTAAAAAATATTTTATATTTTTAAAAAATTTAGCTAAATTATATTGTATATAATTTATATTATCTTCAATTCTTTTAGATATAACAATTTCTCCTTCTCGTGTTAATAAATCAACTGTTCCCATTTCTTTCATATACATCCTAACAGGATCATTTATTTTATTATAATCATTATTATTAATCTTAAACAAATTATTATTTATAGAATATAAATTACTATTTGAACCAAATTTAATATTGGGGGAGGATTTATCAATAACAGAAATACCTAAATTAGTTATCATATTTATGATTTTTTCATATTGAGAAATATTAATTTTTTCATCTAATAAAAATAATTTTTTATTAATTTGAGAATAAGTAATATATCCTTGATCTTTATATTCAGAAATTAATAAATTTATTTGTAACATAATATTTTTTTTCATATATTTATTTATATATTAATTATTTTGTTTAAATATAAAAATTTTTATGATTTTAATAAATATTAAAAAAAATAAATATAAATTATAAATTTAAATTTAATTTCTTCATTTTAATAAAATTTCATACTTTAATTTTATCAACTAAAGATAATTCATTTATATTTTTTTTAAAAAACATATTTTTTAGTTTTATATTAATTATTAAATATTTTAATTTTTTTAAATTATCATCAAATAATAATGAAAAATTAACATTTTTAGGAAAAAAATTTCAATATAATAATTTTATTAACAAAAATCTAATATTATTTTTATTATTATATTTATTTAAAATTTCATTACTAGAAATATTTTTATTACTAATACACAAATTTATTATATCTAAAAACAATAATAAACCTGGAACTATTTTATAATCTTTAAAAAAAATACTATATATATTAACTTTATAAGATAAAAATGGAAATTTTAATACTAAACTTATTAAACATCGAATAATACTAAATTTTAGTATAGGAGATTTTTTTCTAATATATAAATATTTTTCTAAAAAATCATTATTAATAATTCCTACTTTATTACTTATAGATTGTCTAATAAATGATTTAGTTATTGGACATTTAATATTTTTTACTAAAGGAAGTATAAAATTTAAAAAAGATATTTTATCAAAATATGATAATAAATTATTCTTAAAACCCATATATTTACTAAATAATACATCTCAAATTGATAATGCATTTTTAATTCTATTTCTAAATAAAATTTTACCTTCTTTTTGTATTAAAGAGTCTGGATCCTCTCCAGAAGGCAAAAAAACAAAAAAACATATTTTAATAGAATTTATAAAATTTAATAATAATTTAACTATATTTTTAACAGCTTTATAACCAGCTTTATCACCATCTAAACAAAATATTAATTTATTTGTATATTTATATAATATATTAATTTGATAAATAGATATATTTGTACCTAACAACCCTATACTAATTATCTCATATTTAAATAATAAAATAACATCTAAATAACCTTCAACAATTAATATTTCAGATATTTTAATATTATTTTTTTTATAATATTGTATTAAATTAAATAAATTATATAAACATTTCTTTTTATTAAAATATATATTATTTGAAATATTTATATATTTATTATTATAATTATTTAAATAAATTATTCTTGCACCAAAAGCTATTATATTTCCATATATATTATATATAGGAAATGTAATTCTTTTATCTAAAATATCATAATAATTATTATATTTATTTTTTTTTAAAACTCCCAATTTAAATAAAAAATCTTTTTTATATACATCTAAATACTGTATAAATTTATTAAAACTATTTTTATCTGAATAACCTAAAGAAAAATATTTTATCAATTTATAATTAATATTACGAATTTTAAAAAAATATTTAATTTTACTAAAATTCTTTAATAAAGATTTTTTATAAAACGAATTTAATAATGCCATTAATTGAAAAAATATATTTCTTTCATCTATATCTTTTATATTAGTTTTAATATTAGAATAAACTATTTCTGAATTACTAATATTTGCTAACTCTTTTATAGCATCTAAAAAATTATAATTATTAAATTTCATTAAAAAATCTATTATATTTCCATATATTTTACAACCAAAACAATAAAAAAATTTCTTATCTTCATTAACAATAAAAGATGGATTTTTTTCATTATGAAAAGGACAAATAGATTGATAATATTTACCATTTTTCTTTAAATTTATTTTAGAAGAAATTATATCTATAATATTTGTATTATACAATAATTTTTTTATAAATAATTTTGAAATATATCTCATATTAAATATATATATTATTTAATATCTATTAATTTTATCACGAATATTTTTTTTAATTCTTCTTTTAATTGCTGAAGCTTTAGCTTTTTTTCTAGCTGTAGTTGGTTTTTCATAAAATTCTCTTTTACGTACTTCAGACAAAATACCAGATTTCTCACATACTCTTTTAAATCTTCTCAAAGCTATATCAAATGGTTCATTTTCTTTTATTTTAATAAACGGCATAATATATACCTTTAAATTATATTTGAACTAAATTAATAATTATTATAATATATTATAATTAATATATTTAAAAAAATAAATATGATAATATTAGGTATCGAAACTTCATGTGATGAAACTGGACTTAGTTTATATAATACTAAAAAAAAATCATTTATAAATAAATTATATAGTCAATGTAAATTACATAATAAATATGGAGGAATAATACCTGAAATAGCTTCAAAGTATCATGCTAAAAAAATATTTCCTTTACTAATAGATATTTTAAAACAAAATAAATTAAAATTACATAATATTAATTTAATTGCTTACACTATCGGTCCAGGATTACCTAATTCACTATTAATGGGGGTAACATTATCTAAAATAATATCATTTTTATATAATATACCTACAATAGCTATTAATCATATAGAAGCACATATTATGTCCATAATGTTAAATAAAGTTTTTCCTAAATTTCCTTTTATTAGTCTAATTACATCAGGAGCAAACACTATTTTATGTATAATTTATAATTATAATAAATTTAAAATTATTGGAGAATGTTTAGATGATTCAGCAGGTGAAATATTTGATAAAATTGCTATATTAATAAAACTTAAATTACCAGGAGGGCATGAAATATCTAAATTAGCTAAATATGGTAAAATAAACTTAAATTTCCCTAAACCATTAAATTATAAAAATAATTTTAATTTTAGCTTTTCTGGTTTAAAAACACATATATTTAATTATATTAAAAGTAATAAACTTACTTTTCAAACAAAAGCAAATATAGCTTATTCATTAGAAGAAACAATTACAGATATTTTAATAAAAAAAATTATTAATGCTTCTAATAAATATAAAATTAATAATATATCAATTGTAGGAGGAGTTAGTCGAAATAAAAAATTAAGACACAAAATAAATTATTATAAAAAATATAATAAAAATATTTTTTTTCCAAAAATTAATTTATGTACAGATAATGCAACTATGATTGCTTATACAGGTTATTTAAATTATAAAAATAAATATAATAAAAATTTTAATAATATAAAAAAATCTCTTTTAATAGATATTAAACCTAAATTAAAATTAACTAATAAATAATTTTATTATATATTACAAAATATATTTTTTATTTTTCTCAAACGTAAATTATATATATAATTTTTAATATCTACAAAATTTTTAAAATTTTTTATCTTTAATAATTTTTTAAAATTAATCTTATTAATTTTAGTAAAAACCTTTAATATATATTTTTCTAAAATATTTAATATAAAAAAATCATAAATATTAATTAATTTTAAAATTTTAATAATTTTTAAAACTATAATAATAAAATTATTATCTCTTCAAATATCAATTTTATAAAAAATATTCAATATAAAAATAGATATATCAATGTTTTTTTTATACATATAAATTTCATATATTAAATAATAACTTTTTTTACATAACAAAAATAATTTTTTAGGTAAATTAAATTTTTTATAAAAATTTTTAATACTATTAATAATAAATTTTTTTTTATCATAAAAACTCTTATATAAAAATGTATAATGAAAAAAAAAAAACAAAAAAATAAAATTTAAATTATAACCATAATTATAAAATTCTAATTTACTAAAAATTAACTTAAAAAAATATTTTAATATATTACTATTAAATATATTATTTAATTCTGGATATATAATATATAAAGCATTACAACTTTTTAATACTTTAAAAAAAATATAAATATTTTTATTCAAAATTAATACTTTTCTTAATTCTATTCAAATTCTTTCTGGAGAAATATATAATAATTCACCTTTTAAAACAATATTTTTCATTAAAAAATAAGTATCTTTATGTATATAAAAATTTAAATTAAATAAATAAGCTTTAAAACGAGCAACTCTAATTAATCTTAATGGATCATCACTAAAAAAATTAGATACATGTTTAATAATTCTGTTTTTTATATCTTCTAAACCATTATAAGGATCATAATATTTACCTTTTTTATCCATTGCTATAGCATTAATCGTTAAATCTCTTCTATATAAATCTTCTTCTAAAGAAATACTTTTATCAAAAACACAATTAAAACCTTTATAACCTAAACCATTTTTATATTCTTTTCTAGCTAATGCATATTCTTCTTTAGTAATAGGATGTAAGAAAACAGGAAAAAAATTACCTACAGGCTTATAACCTAATTTTAACATTTTACTATAAGAGCTTCCTACTACTAATCAATCTTTATCACTTATAGATTTTAATCCCAACAAATTATCTCTTACATAACCGCCAACTAAATAAATTTTCATTATTTAAATAAAATATTTATATTTTATTAATAAATTTAAATATTAATTTTTTACTACAATTTTGTTTTTCAATTTTTTTTAACGCTAATATAGTAGGTTTATCTTTTTTCTTTTTTATAAATTTTTTATTATACAACTGTATTTGTCTAGCTAAATAAGATGCAATTAAAACTAAATCAAATCTGTTACCAACTTTTTTAACTACTTTTTCAATTTCTAAATATGACATAAATTTTTTTTTTTATTTTAATTAATTATAAAATTTTTTTATTATTTAAATTATAAAATTTTATTTATATTTAAAATATTTAAACGATTATAAATATTAATATACTTTTTAATTTTATGATTTAATAATGGTTTATATAAATCATTTCATGATAATTTTTTTATATTTAAAAAAATTTTAACTTTACTAATAATATTAGGAATTATTGGATTTAAATATATTGATAAAACTTTAAAAATATTAATTATAGTAGTACAAAACATATGTAAATTATTAATATTTTTTAATTTACTGCCAATAGTATTTAATATTCATGGACTATGATCATTAATATATTTATTAATAATATCTAATAATAAATTAATTTCTATAATAATTTTATTATAATTAAATTTTAAATATAAATTATATATAATAATAGACTTATTAACAAAATAATTATATATATTATCATCTCACAATAACTTAGATAATATATTATTAAAATATTTATATAAAAATCCAGATATACGAGAAGCTATATTAATAAATTTATTAACTATATCAGAATTTATTTTATTAACTAAATCATTTAATGAAATATTTATATCTTTTATACTATTATTTAATAAACTTGCTAAATAATATCTTAAACTATCAGCATCAAAATACTGTAATCAATTATTAGTATTTATATAATTATTTAAAGATTTAGACATTTTAATTCCATTAATCATTATATGTCCATGTACAACTAAACCAGTAGGTTGACGATAATTTAAAATATTTAATATTATTGGTCATAATATACCATGAAAATATAATATATCTTTACCTATAAAATGATATAACTCATAATTAGAATTAATATCTCAAAAATTTGAAAATAAATTAATACTTTTTTTATATTTACAATATTTATAGAAAGTACTTATATAACCTAATAAAGCATCACATCATACATAAAAATATTTATTATATATATATTTTGAAGGTATTTTAAAACCAAAATAAGGAAAATCTCTAGATATATTTCAATCTATTAAATCATTTTTTAACCATATTAATAATTGATTTAAAACATTTTTATTTAAATTATATTCATTAATTCAATAAATTAAATTATTTTTAAAAATATTTAAATTTATAAACAAATGATCAGAATACATTAAATTAGGAATAGTTGATGATAATCTAGAAATTGGATTAATTAAATCTATACTATTATAAATAGAACCACAAATAAAACAACTATCTCCATATTGATTAATACTATTACAAATAGGACATGTACCTTCAATATATCTATCAGGTAAAAATATTTTTTTAGTATTATCATAAAATTGTAATACACTCTTAGTATATAAAATATTCTTTTTTTGACATCGATTAATAAATTTTTTTAGAAAAATATAATTATATTTACTATGAGTTGTTGAATAATAATTATGAAAAATATTAAAATTAATAAATTGATTAATATGTTCAACTAAAATATTTTTTATCATATTTTTAGGATTAATTTGTAAAGATTTCGCTTTTAAATATACAGCTGTACCATGAGAATCATCAGCACATATAAAATAAACTTTATTACCTAACATTTTATTAAATTTTACTCAAATATCAGCTTGTATATGTTCTAAAATATGACCTAAATGTATAGAACCATTAGCATACGGTAAAGCACATGTAACCAATATATGTTTCATATAAATATTTTATAAAATTATATAAATAAAAAAAAATCGGCAAGGGAGGATTTGAACCTCCGACCTACTAGTCCCAAACCAGTTGCGCTACCAAACTGCGCCACTCACCGTTTTTATATAAAATATTTATAAGGTGGTTAATGGGAATCGAACCCATGACCATTGGAACCACAATCCAAAGCTCTACCAACTAAGCTATAACCACCAAATATTAATATTTTATATTATATAAAAATTTACAACTAAAAACCACTAAATTAATTATTAAATTTTAATATATTTATGTTCTTTTCATCATTTCAAAAAATTCATTATTTGTTTTGGTCATTAATAATTTTTTAATTAAAAAATCCATAGAATCTATTTCATTCATAGGTTGAATAATTCTTCTTAAAATTCATATTTTTTTTAATTCATTATTAGATGTTAATAACTCCTCTTTTCTAGTACCAGATCTATTATAATCTATAGCTGGAAAAATTCTTTTCTCTGCAATTTTTCTAGATAAATGTAATTCCATGTTTCCAGTACCTTTAAATTCTTCATAAATTACTTCATCCATTTTAGAACCTGTATCTATTAAAGCAGTAGCTATAATAGTTAAGCTACCACCTTCTTCTATATTTCTAGCAGCTCCAAAAAATCTTTTAGGTCTATGTAGAGCATTAGCATCTATACCCCCAGTTAAAATTTTACCAGATGCTGGAACTACTATATTATAAGCACGAGCTAATCTAGTTATAGAATCTAATAAAATAATTACATCTTTTCTATGTTCTACTAATCTTTTAGCTTTTTCAATAACCATTTCAGAAACTTGTACATGACGTGAAGCAGGCTCATCAAATGTAGATGATATTACTTCACCATCTTTTACTAAACGTTGCATTTCAGTAACTTCTTCAGGACGTTCATCAATTAATAATACCATTAATATACAATCAGGATAATTACAGTTAATACTTTTAGCTATATTTTGCAATAAAATTGTTTTACCTGCTTTAGGAGGAGCTACTATTAAACCTCTCTGCCCCATTCCTATTGGAGCGCATAAATCTAATACTCTAGCAGTAATATCATCATTACTTCCATTTCCAATTTCCATATATAATCTATAATTAGCGTGTAATGGAGTTAAATTTTCAAATAATATTTTATTAAGAAAATTTTCTGGTTTATCATAATTTATAAAATTAACCTTTAATAAAGAAAAATATCTTTCTATTTCTTTAGGGGGGCGTATTTTACCTGAAACAGTATCACCTGTTCTTAAATGAAATCTACGTATTTGACTTGGTGAAACATATATATCATCAGGCCCAGCTAAATATGAACTATTAGAAGAACGTAAAAACCCAAATCCATCTTGTAATATTTCTAACACACCGCTTCCAAAAATATCCTCTCCACATTTAGAATGTTGTTTTAATATAGAAAATATTATATCCTGTTTACGCATACGAGATAAATTTTCTAATCCTATATTTTTACCTATATTAATAAGCTCAGTTACTGAAATACTTTTTAAGTAAGTAAAATTCATATATTAATAATAATAATTAATTAAAAACAAATAAATATAAAATTATAAAAAAATATATTTATATTAATATATCTAATCCATTTAATTTTAAAAAATTTAATATATCTAATTTAGTTAATAAACCTGTTTTTTTAGATAATAAATTACCATTTTTAAATAAAATTATTGTAGGAACGCTTTGTATATTATATTTATTAACTAATAAATTATTTTTATCTATATCTATTTTAAATAATTTAATTTTTTTATAAAAATTTTTATTATTATATAATTCATTTAAAATAGTTATAAACAACCTACAAGGACCACATCATTTAGCTCAAAAATCTACTAAACAATATCCTTTTTTTTTTAAAACTTTTTTTTCAAAAATACTTTCATTAACTTCTAATAATTTTTTTTTCATAAAAACTCCATATTTAATATAAAAACCTAAAAAATAAATATTATATTAATAATATATTTAAAAATAATATAATTTTAAAAATAAAAGTATTATATAAATATTATAATTATTTCTAATATATCATATATAATGATTAAGATTTTATATATCATATAACAAATAACATTATATTATATTATATAAAAAAATAATAATTTAAATTTAATTATAAAATATATATGATTAAAAAAAGTAAATTTAATATAGGTCAATTAGTTAAACATAAAATTTTAAATTTTATTGCGGTAATAATAGATATTGATCCTATATATATACATTCATTAAATAATAATAAATATAAAATATTAAATATAAAAAACAAAAAATCAAAAAATAATCCATGATATCATATAATAACTCAAGATAATAATGGATCTCATATATATATATATATATCTGAATCTCAACTATCATGATTTTTAATATATAAAAAATTTTATAAACATTCATTATATAAAATATCAAATTATATTAAAAAACAATTTAATATATATAAATTAAAAAATTAAATAGAATATAGTCAACTTAATTCTTCAATTCATTTTAATGAATTTGGAGTTTCCAATATAATTGGTTTATTATTAAACAAATTATTAGTCATAATTCAATAATAAACAGCATATCCTAAAAAATTATTTTTTAATAACATACTATGTTTATCTAACTTACTAAAATATTTATATATACTACCATTTAAATGAATAACTTTTAAAAAATTTAATCCTATTATTTTATTTATATATAAAAAGAAATCATCACATTTATTTAATGTTCTTAAATCATATCCAGCAGCAAATGCATGACAGGTATCTATACACAAACCTATTCTAGACTTATTATCTATATTATTTATAATTTTAGATATATCTATAATATTATTACCTATAGCATTATCTTGACCAGCAGAATTTTCTATTACTAAAATAACTTTTTTAGTTTTATTAATAATATTATTTAAAATATTAATTACATTATCAATACACTTATTTATATTAATATTTCTTAAATCATTGCTACCTAAATGAAAATTAATAAATTTAATATCTAATTCATAACATAAATTAATTTCTTTAATAAATAATTTAATAGATTTAATTAAATTAAATATATTTGATGAACATAAATTTATTAAATAACTACTATGAGGAACAATATAATCAGTTTTAATATTATATTTATTTAAATAATATTTAAATTTATATATATCAGAATTATTAATTTTTTTATTTCAAGATAATGGATTACCTAAAAAAAAAGAAAAAGTATTTATATTTAATTTAAATGCATACTTAATATTATTAAATAAAGTAAATCTATTTTTAAAATGTACACCAATTTGTTTATTCTTAATCTTTAAAAACATACTTATATATACAATATAAAATTTATATACTATTATTATAATATATTATATATAATAATTTAATTAAAATATTATATTAAATAAAATGACTAATTTATTAACTATAAATGCTCAATATAGAACTATTTTAGGTACAAATCATAATAATAAATTAAGAAAAAAAAATAAAATACCTGCTATATTATATTCTAAAAATAAAAAAAATATATATATAAAAATTAAATATAATGAATTCTATAATTTAATAAGAAACAAAAATAAAATATATAAAATAAAATGAAAAATATTAATAAAATTTATTAAAATATTTCCATGTTATATTAAAGAAATTCAAAAACATCCTGTTAAAAACAAAATATTACATATAGATTTTATATTTTAATTTAAAAATCTTTTTAAAATATGGGTCGTACAGGATTCGAACCTGTGACCAATTGATTAAAAGTCAACTGCTCTACCAACTGAGCTAACGACCCATTTACAATATATTATAATATTTCTTATATAAAAACAATCTTATATTAAATATAAATAAATATTAATAATTAATTTATAAATTTATAAATATGAATTTAATTAAAAAAAAAATAAAAAAAATTATAAATAAATATAATAATATTTTAATAGGTTATAGCGGAGGAATAGATTCTACTATTTTACTTTATAATATAAACAAATACAAAATTAATAATAATATTAGAGCTATACATATAAATCATAATATACATAAAGATTCTTTAATATGACAAAATCACTGTAAATTATTTTGCAAACAACTTAAAATACCTTTAATTATAAAAAATATTTATATAAAAAATATAAATAATTTAGAAAATAAATTACGAAAAAAAAGATTAAAAATATACTTTAAAAATATAAAAAAAAATGAAATTTTATTATTAGCTCATCATTTAAATGATAAAATAGAAACTATTTTTTTAATGTTAAAAAGAGGAACAGGTTTAAAAGGATTAATAGGTATAAAAGAAACAACTATATTTAATAAAAAATTTATTATTAAAAGACCATTTATTAATATAAATAAAAAATATATTATTAATAATGCTATTAAATATAATATAAAATGAATAGAAGATAATAGTAATTTAAATTTAAAATTAGATAGAAATTTTTTAAGACATAAAATATTACCTTTAATTGTTAAAAGATGAAAATATTTTTATAGTTCTTTAAATCGTAACTCAAAAATATGTCATAATCAATATAAATTAATTAATAAACTTATAAAAAAAAAAATAAATTTATATATTAAAAACAAATATTTAAATTTAAATAATATATATAAATTACAAAATGAAGAAATAATAATAATATTAAGAAAATTTATTAAAATTAATAATCAAAATTATATTTCATATAAATTAATATATTTAATATTAAAAAAATTAAAAACAAATAAAAATAAAAATTATTTTCAATTACATTTAAAACATTTTATAATTATAAAATATAAAAATAATTTATATTTAGAAAAAAAATTTAAAATATTAAAAATTAAAACTATTAAATGAAATAAAAATAATAATACTATTAAATTACCTAACGACATAGGAGTATTATATACTAATACAGACAAAAACAAAAAATATATAAATTTTAATAGAGTTCGTAAACCAACAAAAAAAGAAAATATTTATATAAAATTTAATATTAAAAATAAATTTAAAATTAAACTTTTATATAAAAAAACTCAAAAAATTAAAAATATTTGACAAAAATATAAAATATTCCCATGAAAAAGAAAATTAACTCCAATAATTTTTTATAACAAAATTCCTATATTATGCCCTAATATATTCATTACTAAAAAAGCAAAACCTTCTAAAAATAATTGATGAAATATTATTTTAAATATAAAAAAATAAAATAAATTATTAATTAATATATATATTTTTTTAATAAAAAATTATATATTTCTTTTATATTAATCAAATAAATTGTATTATTAATACGATCTCTAAATTCTACTTTATTTATAAATAATAAATTTTTACTAATTATTAAAAAATTAGGAATTCCTATTATTTCAAAATCATTAAAAGTTTTTGCTATATAAATATTTCTGTTTTCTATTAATACATTTATATTATTTTTTATTAAAAAATAATAAATCTTAAAAGATAAATCAAAAACATTTTTATTTTTAAACATTAAAACAGGTATAATTCCTATTTTAAAATAAGTTATTGATAAAGGTAAAACAATTTTATTATTATATAAATTTTTTTCTAAAATACTAGTTAATAATCTAAATATTCCAATACCATAACAACCCATATAAATATTTTTAATATCATAATTTAATGTATAAATATTATATAATTTAAAAATATGAGCTATTTCTAAAGATTTAAATTTTACTATATTTGAATTTTTATTAATTATATTTTTACTTTTAAAACAAATATTTTTACTAATATCAATAAAATTAACTATATTAATATGTTGTATTCAATTAACATTATAAAAAAAACAATTTTTTATATTAGCTCCTATAATAAAATTTTTATAATTAATTAATGAAAAATCAGCTATAATTCTATAATTTAAAGTAAAAGGACCTAAAAATAAATTAGATATATTAAATTTTTTAATAATATTTTTATCATTTAAAATTTTAATTTTAATTGATAAAGGAAACAAATCTTTTATTTTCATTAAATCAATAATTTTATAATATGAAATTAATACTACTATATAAATAATTTTATTTATAAAATAAATTTTTAATATATTTGTTTTAATAAATTTATACAATTTAATATTTTCTAAAATATTTAATTTATTAAATATTTTAGTATTAAAATACCTAATTTTAAATTTTTTTATTTTATTTTTTTTTATTATAATATTATAAAAATTTTTTATTATATCTATTTTTTTAATATAATAATAATTTTCTCCATAAATAGAATTAGTATGAAATTCATGTGATAAAGCACCACCTATTTTACCACATTTAGCCTCTTTATAAAAAACATCTAATTTTAATTCTTTAAATATATCTATATATATGTTTAATAAATCTATATATATTTTATCTAAACAAGATTTTGATTTATGAAATGAATAAGCATCTTTCATTAAAAACTCTTTGCTTCTAATAATTCCAGCTTTAGGACGTATTTCATCTCTAAATTTATAATTAATTTGATAAAATATATATGGATAATTATTCAATAAATATTTTTCTTTTAAAAAAAATTTAGTAATTACTTCTTCACTAGTAGGAGATAAAATAAACAATTTATTATTTCTATCATAAATTTTATATAATTCAGAACCGTAACTATATATTCTACTACTTCTTATTCATAAATTTGAAGGAACTATAATAGGTAAATTTAATTCTAATGAATTTAATAAATTCATTTTATTTCTTATAATATTAATAATATTATTAATAATTTGTAATCCATTTGGTAATAATATAAATATACCAGAACATATTTTTCTAATAAAACCAGCTTGAATCATTAATGAATATATATCATATTCTTTAAAATTCATTTTATTTTTAATACTTGTAAATAAACAATATTTTTTGGTCTTCATATATTAATTAATTTAACAATATATTATAATATTTAAATATTTATTATATTAATATTTTAATATAATTTTAAAATAATTTAAATTAATAAAAATATATAATTTTATATTATATAAAATATAAAAATTAAAAAAAATTATATATATTAATTAATAAATAATTTTAAATTTATAAATTACATTTAATGACATAAAAAAAAATATTTGTTATAATAAAAATAATTTAATATATCTTAATTATTTAAAAATAATTAAAGGTCTATAGCTCAGAGGTAAGAGCACACCCCTGATAAGGGTGAGGTCAGTGGTTCAACTCCACTTAGACCTAATAAAAAAAAAATTAGGGGCATAGTTTAATTAGGTAGAACAGTGGTCTCCAAAACCATAGGTTGAGGGTTCAATTCCTTCTGCCCCTGTTTTATTTATTTTATATTTTTTTTTATTTATATTTTAATATAACGAGATATATATAATTTCTTGTAAGTATTTACTTTTATTAAATCTCCAATATTTATAAAAAATGGAACTTTAATATAAACTCCATTTATTAATTTTGCTAATTTATATTTTTTATTAGTATTTTTGTTTATAATAAAATCAGTAAATATAACTTTAATCTTTATAATTTTAGGAATTATTAAATTAATAGGAATATTATTTCAAAAAATTATATTATATATATTATTTTTATATAATCAAATTATTTTATTTCCTATTAAATCTTTTGTTAAAACTACTTGTTCTAAATTAATTAAATTTAAAAAATATAAACTTTTATTATTAAAATAAATATAATTACAATTATAATTATATATATTAGCTATTTTTATATTTTTTAAAAATTTAAAAGTTTTATCAATTAATTTTAAATTAATTAAATTACGTATTTTAATTCTTACAAATGGTTTTCCTTTACCAGGCTTTATAAAATCTACAAATTCAATATTATAAGGTTCATTTAAATATATAATTTTATTTCCAACAAATAAATTATTTTTTATATTTACCATAATACAAAAAAATAAAAATAATATTTAAAATTTTAAATAAATAAATATATTATATAATATATATCATATTAATTATAATTTTCTTTTTTTTTTTTTAAAATGAAATATAAAATAGAAACAAATTTTAATAATAACTATAATAAATATCAATGTACAATTATATTTGTAAATAAAAAATATAATAATCCTACTAATATATACAATAATATTATTAATGAACAAATTAATAAATATAAATTTATTAAAAAAAAATATAATATACATAAAATTAAATCTAATATAAATAAAAACCAAGATATATTTTTAATTGAATATAATAAAAAAAAATTAAAATATAATATTTTAAAAATTTTAATTACTAAATCTTTAAAAATAATAAAAAAAAAAAAATATAAAAACATAATTTTTTTAATAAACAATTTAAATGATAAAAAATTAAATTGAAAATTATTTAATATTATTCATATAACTGAAAATTTAATATATAAATATTTAACATTTAAAACTAAAAAAAAAAAAATTTTAAATAAAAATATATATTTTGAAACAGATAAAATAAATATTTTAAAATATAAAAAAATAATTAATAATAGTAAAATTATATCTAGTGGTATTAACAAAACTAAAAATTTATGTAACACACCTCCAAATATATGTAATTCTAATTATATTCTTAATAAAACATACAAATATATAATAGGAAAAAACACTAAAATATCTTATTTAAATGAAAAAAAAATGAAAAAATTGAGTATGAACGCATATTTATCAGTTAATAAAGCTTCATCCAATGAAATTAAAATGATAAAAATTAAATATAATAATAATAAAAATAAAAAACCATTAATATTAATAGGAAAAGGATTAACATTCGATTCAGGAGGTTTATCAATAAAATCATCATTAAATATGCATGAAATGAAATACGATATGTCTGGAGCTGCTGTAGTATGAGGAATTATGTATATTATTAATAAATTAAAACTTAAATTAAATATTATTGGAATTTTATGTTGTGCAGAAAATATGATTAATCATAATTCAACTAGACCCGGAGATGTAATTAAATCTTTATCTGGAAAAACAATAGAAATTATTAATACAGATGCTGAAGGAAGATTAGTATTATGCGATACTTTAACATATATAAAAAAATATAACCCTTCCACAGTAATAACAATAGCAACTTTAACAGGAGCATGTTTAATAGCATTAGGTAATAATATAAGTGGATTAATTAGTAATAATAATAAATTAGCTAAAAAATTAATAAAATCTGGAAAAAAAACTAAAGATATAATATGACAATTACCACTATATAAAAAATATAATAAATATTTACAATCTAATATTGCAGATATTAAAAATTGTAGTAATTCTAATTATGCTGGTACAATTACTTCTGCTTGTTTTTTAAATTTTTTTACTGAAAAATATAAATGAGCTCATATTGATATTGCTGGTACAGCATGAAATAAAAATGGAGCAACAGGAAGAACTGTTTATTTAATTATTAAATTTATTACTAAATATATTAAAAAAAATAAATAAAAAAAAATGAAAAATATTTTAAATATTTTAATAAAAGAAAAAAATATTTATAAATTTTGACTTAAAAATAAATTATTTAATCCAAATAACAAAAATATTAAACATAAAAAAAATTTCTCTATTATAATGCCACCTCCTAATATTACAGGTAATTTACATTTAGGACATGCTTATCAACAAGCTATAATGGATTTAATTATTAGATATAAAAAAATGTCAGGATTTAATACTATTTGACTAACTGGAATAGATCATGCAGGTATATCTACTCAAATAATTGTGGAAAATTATTTAAAAAAAAAATATAAAATATATGATAAAAAAAAATTAATAAAAGAATTATGAAAATGAAAATATAAATATGAATATAAAATATATAAAGAAACAAAATTATTAGGTAATAGTATATTTTGAAAAAGTAAAAAATTTACATTAGATAAAAATTATTCTAAAGCAGTTAAAAAAGCATTTATTATTCTATATAAAAAAAAATTAATTTATCAAGATTATAAAATAATTAATTGAGATGTAAAAATTAAAACTGTTTTATCTGATATAGAAATATATAAAAAAAAAAAAAAAGTTAAACAATATTTTATTAAATATAAATTATATAATACTAAAAATAAATATATTATTATTCCTACTACTAAACCTGAACTTTTATTATCTAATACAGCAATTTTAACAAATGATAAAACTATTAAAAAATATAAATTTATTATAAATCCTATAAATAATATAAAATTACCTATAATTTTAAAAAAAAAAAAAAATATAAAATATTATATTAATTTAACTCCTGGTCATAAAATTTCACATTTTAAAAAAGCTAAAAAAAAAAAAATTAACATTATAAATATTTTAAAAAAAAATGGTAATTTAAAAAAAAAAATTAATATATTAAATTATAAATGTATAAAAATTAAAAATAATATTAAAAATATATATAAAAATAAAAAACAAATTATAAAATTTTTAATAAATAATAAATATATTTATAAAACAATTAAAATAATTAAACCTGTTTCTTACAGTACAAAAACTAATACAAAAATTATAAAAATACTTACTAAACAATGATTTTTAAAAATGAAATCATTAACTAAAAATTGTTTTAAATATATTAAATATAAAAAAATAATTTTTATACCTAATAAATATAAAAATTTATTATTTTCTTGAATTAAAAATATTCAAGATTGATGTATATCAAGACAAATTTGTTGAGGTCATAAAATACCTATTTGATATGATAAATTTAAAAAAATATATTTAGGATATAATAAAAAACATATCATTAAAAAATATAACTTAAATAAAAATATTTATTTAAAACAAGATATTAATATTTTAGATACATGGTTTTCATCATCAATATGGACTTTAACTAGTTTAGGATGACCTAAAAATTTTTCACATAAATTTCATCCTATAAATTTAATAGTAAGTGGGTTTGATATAATTTATTTTTGAATAGCACGAATGATAATAATAACACCATTATTATTAAATAAATCCTACAATTTAATACCTTTTAAAAAAGTATTAATAACAGGATTAATAACTGATGAAAATGGCAATAAAATGTCTAAATCAACAGGAAATATAATTACACCTAAAGATATAATATATGGCATAAGTTTAAAAAATTTAATAATTAAAAGAACTAAATATTTAATTAAAAATAATTTAAAAAAAAAAATTATTAATAATACTAAAAAATATTTTCCTAATGGAATACCCGCTTATGGAACAGATATTTTAAGATATACATTATATAATATTTCATCAAACAAACTAAAAATTAATTTTAATTTTCAATTTTTAAAAAATAGTTATAATTTTTGTAATAAACTATTAAATATATCTAAATTTATAATAAAATTTTTTAAAAATAATAAAAATTTAAATTATAATATAAAAAATATTATAAATTTTAATTATAAATATATAAAAAAAAACTTAATAAATTATTGAATATTATATAAATTTAATAAATTACTTAAACAATATAAAAAATTAATTAAAAATTTTAAATTTCAAAAACTATGTATAAAAATACAAAAATTTTTAATTACTATTTTTTGTAATTGGTTTATTGAATTGTTTAAAAAAATTTTTAAATATAAAAAAAGTAAATATATAAGTATTAATAATTTAATAATATTAAAAATTGTTTTCATAAATATTATTTTAATAAATCATCCTATTATTCCTTTTTTAACAGAATATATATGAAAAAAAATTATTTTCATAAATAATATTTTTAACAAAAAAAAACCATCTATATTAAGCTATAAAATTATAAAATATATAAATTATTCAAAATATAAAAACAAAAAAACAATATATATATTTAATATAATAAAAAATATAATAAAAATTTTAAAAAAAAATAAAATTAATAATATAAAAAAATTAATAATTATAAATTTATCAAAAACTGAAAAAAAAATTATTAAGAAAAATATATATTTATTAAAAATTTATTATATAAAAAAAATAAAATTTAAAATTATAAAAAAATTAAATAAATTTAAAAATATAATTAATATTAAAAATAATATATATATAAATATAAAAAGCGAATAGTGGGACTCGAACCCACATTATTAGCTTGGAAGGCTAATATAATACCTTTATAATATATTCGCAATTAATGGTGAGAGAAGGATTCGAACCTTCGAAGTCATTATGACAACAGATTTACAGTCTGTCCCTTTTAACCACTCAGGAATCTCACCTAAATTGTATTATATATTAAAATTTATGCCGGCTACCGGAATCGAACTGGTGACCTACTGATTACAAGTCAGTTGCTCTACCTACTAAGCTAAGCCGGCGTATAATTATTTTATATATAATTTTATTAATATGGAGTTAAGCGGAATTGAACCGCTAACCTTCTACGTGCAAAGCAGATACTCTACCAATTGAGCTATAACCCCAATAATTAATTATATATATCATATAATAAAATAATAGTTTTTACTATAATTTTATTTAAATTTAGCAAATTTAATTAATTTTAAATATCTTTTATAAATATTTAATTTATATAATAAATTTAAATATTTATTACTAAATTTATCTTTTAATAAAATAATTTTATTTTTTATATTTTCTATTTTTAAAAATATTTGATTTTTATTTAAATCTTTATAAGTTATTAATTCATCACTTATAATATTTAATTTATTATTACTAAATTCTAATAAACCACTACATATAAAATAACTATATTTTGTAACATCATTTAATAAAATAATACTCTTATCTAAAAATAATAATATAGGTGTATGATTATAATAAATTTCTATATTAAATTCAAAAATTTTAATACAAAATATATATTTTTTTAATAAAATATTATCTTTACATAAAATATTAATTTTAAAATTCATAATTATATTTTTATAATAAATATAAAAAAGTTATTTTAAAATAATTATAACTTATTTTTTATTTCATTTATATCACCAATCATATAAAATAAATTTTCATTATAATTATCATATTTACCATTTAATATATCTTTAAATCCTTTAATATTTTGCTTAATAGTTACATATTTACCTTTAATATTAGTAAATATTTCACTTACAAAAAAAGGTTGAGATAAAAATTTTTGTATTTTTCTTGCTCTAGAAACTAATAATTTATCTTTTTCAGTTAATTCATCTAAACCTAATATTGCAATTACATCTTTTAATTGTTTATATTTTTGTAAAATTTTTTTAACAGATTGCGCTACATTATAATGTTCTAAACCAACTATATCAGGATTTAATTGATCACTACTTGACAACAAAGGATCTATTGCAGGATAAATACCAGTTGAAGCTATATTACGATCTAATACTATAATAGCATCTAAGTGAGTAAAAGTAGTTATAGCGGAAGGATCACTAAAATCATCTGATGGAACATAAACAGCTTGTACAGATGTTATAGATCCACTTTTAGTAGAAGTAATTCTTTCTTGCAATATTCCCATTTCATAAGCTAAAGTAGGTTGATAACCCACAGAAGATGGTATTCTACCTAATAAAGATGATACTTCAGTACCAGCTAAAATATAACGATATATATTATCTATAAAAAACAAAACGTCATAACCATCATCTCTAAATTTTTCTGCTACTGTTAATCCAGTGAATGCGACTCTAAACCTATTTCCAGGAGGTTCATTCATTTGACCATAAACCAAAGATACTTTATTAATTACTTTACTGGAACACATTTCATAATAAAAATCAAATCCTTCCCTAATTCTTTCTCCCACACCTGTAAAAACAGAATAACCAGAATATTTAATAGCAATATTTCTAATTAATTCCATCATATTAACTGTTTTACCTACACCAGCACCTCCAAACAAACCAATTTTACCACCCTTTAAAAAAGGACATATTAAATCTATTACTTTAATACCTGTTTCTAAAATTTCTTTTGAAGATGATAAACTACTATAATTAGGTGATTTATTATATATACAACGATATTCTTTAGAATTAATAACATCTTTTCCATCTAACGGATCTCCCAAAACATTAATTATTCTTCCTAATAAATTCTTTCCTACTGGTATAGTTATACTTCTTCTAGTATCTAAAACTTTCATTCCTCTAAATAATTTTAACGTTGGGCTTAACGAAATTGTACGTACAATATTATCTCCTATTTGTTGATGAACCTCTAAAACAATTTTCTTTTTTTTAACAAAAATATTTAATTCACTTAATAAATTAGGTACATAATTTTTATAAAATTCTACATCTACTATAGCACCCAATACTCTAATTATTTTACCTATATACTTTTTCATATAAAAAATTACAGAATATTTATAATGTATCTAATGTAGAAATTAATTCAATAATTTCTTTTGTAATATTAAATTGACGTAATTTGTTGTACATAATATTTAGTTTATTAAATAAATTTTCAGAATTTTTATATGCATTTTTCATTATAAAAATTCTTAAATAATTTTCAGATATTAAATTTTTTAAAATTGCATTATAAATAACTGATTCAGTATACTTATATAAAATTTTATTATTAATAATATTTATATCATTTTCATATATATAATTTTTATTATATTTTATATTAATAAAATTTTTAATAGGAAATAAATTAGTTTTAATAACTTTAATAATATTATTGTATAAACTATTAAATAATAAATAAATTTGTAATTTATTATTTAATTTATAAATATTTAATATTTTTTTAATTAACATAATTAAATTATTTTTTAAAAATATATTTTTAATAGATATTTCATAATCAATAACTTTAATATTAATATTTAATTTTAAAATATATTTTTTAATTAATAAAGACTTTTTACCTAATAATAATAAAAAAAATTTTTTATAATATTTATATTTTCTATTATAGATATATACTAAAAAATATTTAAATAAACCAATATTTAAATTACCACATAATCCTTTATCTGTAAAAATTATTATATATAATAATTCTTTACTAAAAGCTGATTTATCAATAAATATATTATTATTAATATTATTAAATAATTGTATTAAAAAATTATTATATTTATTGTTAATTAACAATCTATTTTCTAAAATTTTAATATTAGAAATTGATATCATTTCTAATGATTTAGTTATCTTATAAGAAGATTTAATAATATTTATTTTACTTTTTAAAAATTTTTTATTTAACAAAATAACACCTAAAATATATTAAATTAATATTGTAGATTTAAACGAAATAATAACATCTTTTAAAGAATTTATTATTTTATTATTTAATATACCACTATAATTAATATTTTTTTTTAATAAAGGATATTTTTTAGAAGCATATTTATATAATTCAATTTCATATAAATAAATTTTATTTATTTTTATATCATTTAAATAACCATATTTTAAAGAAAATAATATTAATACTTGCTTAAATAAAGAACAAGGTTTATATTGTTTTTGTTTAAATATTTCTACTATTCTTTTACCATATTTTAATTGATTATTAGTGTTTTCATCTAAATCTGAAGAAAATTGAGAAAAATTTAAAAGTTCATAATATTGAGATAAATATGTTCTTAAAGAACTAGATAAATATTTCATAATTTGTGTCTGAGCTGATGAACCAACTCTAGAAACAGAAATACCTGGATTAATAGCTGGTTTAATACCTGAATTAAATAAATCAGATTCTAAAAAAATTTGTCCATCAGTTATTGAAATAATATTAGTAGCAATAAAAGAAGATATATCACCTTCATAAGTTTCAACTATAGGCAAAGAAGTCAAAGAACCTGACAACCCATCAATATCATAATTAGAATTATATTTTTTTATAAAATTATAATTAACATACGCAGATCTCTCTAATAATCTAGAGTGTAAATAAAATATATCTCCTGGATAAGCCTCACGACCTGGAGGTCTTCTTAATAATAAAGAAATTTGCCTATAAGCATTAGCATGTTTAGATAAGTCATCATAAATAATTAATACATCTTCTCCTCTATCTCTAAAATATTCAGCAATTGAACAAGCTGAATAAGGAGCTATATATTGCATAACAACCTCATCAGAGGCAGAAGCCACAACCAAAATAGTATAATCTAAAGCATTATACAATTCTAACTTTTCAACAATATTATATATTGTAGATAATTTTTGACCAATAGAAACATAAATACATTTAATATTTAAATTACGTTGATTTAGTATTATATCTAAAACTAAACTAGTTTTACCTGTTTTACGATCACCTATTATAAGCTCCCTTTGCCCCAAACCTATAGGAATCATACTATCTATAGATTTATATCCTGTACATAAAGGCCTGTTTATATATCTTCTGTCTATTATAGAAGGAGATTTTCTTTCTATATTATAAAATTCATTAATATCTAATTTATTTTTACCATCTAATATATCACCTAAAGAATTAACTATTCTTCCTAATAAATTATAACCAACAGGAACTTTTAACATAGTTCCAGTACTTTTTACTATCATACCAGGTCTTAAATTATTACAAGAACATAATGAAACTGCACTTATAAATTCTTTATCTAAATCAAATATTAATCCATAACCTAAATTATAAGGAAATTTTAATAATTCATTTAAAAAAACTCCTGACAAACCTATAATTCTTATAATACCATCTATTATAGATATAATTTTTCCTTCATAATAATAATCTATATGATCTAATTTATCTAATCTAGATTTAATTAATTCATTAATTTCTTCAAATTTAAAAGACATTTTTATACTCTTTTTAAAATTGATAATTTTATTTTATTTAAAATATTTAATAAACTATTATCTATAATAAAATCATTAATTTTTACCTTAAAACCTGCTATAATATTTTTATTATATTTAAAATAATAATGTTTATATTTATATAAACTAAATTTTTTTTTTATAAAATTTTTAATTAATATAATATTTTTTTTATTAAATTTATTACTATAATAAATAATAATAGAATTACTACTTTTTCTTAACTTAACTAATTTAATAAAATATTTATATACTAAATTAATAAAATTAAAAACATTATCTTGTATAACAATATTTAAAAAAGATTCCATCAAATTATTAAAATTTTTAATTTTTCTAAAAATTGTAATAAAAAAAATAATACTAAATTTTTTATTAATTAAAATAAATTTATTAATATTTTTTATATTGAATATATTAATTAAACATTTAAAATAATCTATTCAATCTTCATAATATATTAAATTATCAATATTAATTTTATCAATTAAACTTAATGCATAAGAACAAGCTAAATTATATTTATTTAACATAATTTTTTTATTATTTAAAAATTATTATTTTATATCTTGTAAAATCTTATAAATCAACTTATTATCTAATTTTTCATTAAATATTTTTTTAGTAATTTTATGTAATATAATATAAATAATATTTGATACATTATTATAAAATTTATCATACATATTTTTTTTTTTAACTTTAATTTTTAATTTATAATTTTTAATAATTCTTTTATATTCATATAAAGCTTTATTTTTATATTGTTTTATTAAATTATTTTTAAATTTTTCCATATCATATTTTAATTTAGTAATTAAATTTTTATAAATAATTTTATATTCTTTAATTTTTTTATTTAAAGAAATAATTTTTAATTTAGCATTTTTAATTTTTTTAAAGTCTAAACACAATTTTTCTTTTCTTTTTTCTAATATATTATCTACATATGGTCATATATATTTAATACAAAAAATAATATAAAATATAAATGATATAATTTGTAATATAAAAGTTATATTAATTTGCATAATAATAATTAATAAAATTATAAAAATAAATTTATTTATATATTATTTTTTATTTAATTACAGAAAAAATAATATATAACCCTAAACCAACTATTATCATAGGAATAGCATCTATTAAACCTATAACAACAAAAAATTGATTTCTTAATACTGAAATTAAACTAGGTTGTCTTGAAATACTATCTAAAAATTTACTTCCTAAAATACCTATACCAATTGATGCTCCTATAGCCGCTAATCCCATCATTAAAGATACTGAAATATATAATATACTATTTTGCATTGTATAATCTCCTTTTATTTAAATTTATATTAATTAAACAGAATATATTATTACTAATATCATAAATATAAAAGATTGTAAAAAAGATATAAAAATATGTAACATAAATCACGGAAAAATTATTAATCATTGTAATCATCATGGTATTATAAATGATAATAAAATAAATATTATTTCACCAGAATACATATTACCAAATAATCTTAAAGATAAAGATAAAAATTTTGAACATATATTAATAAATTCTAATATTATATTTAATATAATACAATATTTGTTATTAAATGGATGAAATAAAAAATTATATATTAAATTATAAAAACCATTTCTAAAAATTTTATAAATAAAAACATATAATAAAGAACTAAAAGCTAAAGAAGATGTAACATTAATATCTGAAGTAGCAACAACTCTAAATGAATAAATATTTATGAAAAAATTTAATAGTATAGGTATTATATCAATAGGAATTAAACTCATTAAATTCATTATTAATATTCAAGTAAAAACTGTAAAAGCTAAACTAAATATGTACTTATCTTTTTTACCTATAATATTTTTAACATTTTCTAATACAAAAACAATTATAAGTTCAAATAATAATTGAACCTTATTAGGTATTTGATTATATTTTAATGTACTTAAAAAATATTTAAAAATATATAAAAATATAAAAGCCAATCATATAGAAATTAAAAAACTATCAACATTAACAGTTAAAAATTTAATATTACTATAATTATTAATATTATTCAATAATTTAAAATTTATTAAATTAATAACTAAATGTTTTAAATGATGAGTAATATAATTTGATGATATTGCAAAATTTATAACTAAATTTTTAATCATTTTTTTATCCTAATAACTATTTTTTTAATATTAATTATATATATTGGTAATTTAAATATATAATTAATACTATATATAAAATTATACAAATAAATTAATCAACAATATTAATTAATTTATGCTTTTTAAGATAAATATAAATAATCATTAGAGATATAGGAGTTATCCCCGAAATTCTTAATAATTGACCTAAAAAATTTGGTTTAATATAATTTAATATTTGTATTACTTCGTTTGATAAACCTTTAATATTTTCATATTTAATCTTATTAGGTAATAAAATTTTTTCATATAATTTATATTTAAAAAGTTCTAATTTTTGTCTTTTAATATAACCTTTATATATAAATAATATTTTTATTTCTTTTAAAAATTTATTAGATAAAAATTTTTTTTTATCTTTAAAAATAAATTTTTTTATTTTATTAAATTTAATACAAGAATTACAAATTAAAGATTTTGCTTGAATTGTTTTTTTATTTTTATATAATTTTTGTCATTTAGTTTTTAAATCATTAATATTATAAATTTTATTAATAATAAATTTTGAAATTTTATATATTTGATTCATTTTATTTTTAAAAAAAATTCACTTCTTATTATTAATTAAACCTAATTTTTTAGCAATAGGAGTTAATCGATAATCTGCATTATCTTCTCTCAAATACAAACTAAATTCTGATCTAGAATTAAAAATTCTATAAGGTTCTTTAATACCTTTTGTACATAAATCATCAATTAATACACCTATATAAGAATTTAATCTTTTAGGTATAAATAATTTTTTATTACTAATTTTTAAATAAGAATTTATACCAGCAATTAAACCTTGAGCTGCAGCTTCTTCATATCCTGTAGTACCATTAATTTGACCAGCTATAAATAAATTATTTATTACCTTACTTTCTAAAGTTTTATTTAAAAAAATTGGATTTAAATACATATATTCAACCGAATATCCTGGTATAATTATTTTTGAAAAACCTAAACCCATTATAGATTTTATAATTTTATATTGAATATTTAAAGGAAAACTCATAGAAAGCCCATTAGGATAAATATAATTATTATAAATTGATTCAGGCTCTAAATAAATATTATGTCGATTTTTATCTAAAAAATTATATATTTTATACTCTAAAGAAGGGCAATATCTAGGACCTTTAGAATTTATCAAACCATTAAATAATGGACTTTTATATAAATTTTTAATAACAATTTTATGAGTATTTAAATTTGTATATGTTAAATAACAATTATGTTGTTTAATAAATTTATTTTTTCTTAATGAATTAAAAAAAGAGAATTTAGATATTAATTTTATTTCACTAACTTGTTTTTCTAAATTACTAAAATTTACTGTATATTTATTTAGTCTAGGAGGAGTACCAGTCTTTAAATATCCAAAATATGGATAATATTTTTTTAAATTAAAAGCTAATTTATAAGACCCATTATCATTTAAACGCCCCGCATAAATAATATCATTACCTATAAATATTTTAGAATCTAAAAAAGTTCCAACACATAAAATTACAATATAAGAAGTAATTATATATTTAAGAGTTTTAACTCCACATACAATATTATTATAAATAACCAAATCAATTACTTCATCTTCTATAATATGTAAATATTTTTTATTTTTATTTAAATAATATATTACATTCTTTTTATATAATTCTTTATCAATTTGTACTCTAGTAGCTCTTACAGCATAACCTTTACTAGAATTTAAAATTTTATAATTAATACCTGATAAATCTACTAATTTACCCATTAATCCTGATAAAGAATCAATTTCTTTTACTAAATTACTTTTCCCTAATCCACCAATAGAAGGATTACATGATAATTCTCCAATTTTATTTTTATTAAATGTTATTAATAAAGTTCTACATTTTTTTTTACTTAATATATATGAAGCTTCTATAGCAGCATGACCTCCTCCTACAATAATAACATTATAATCATAACTTTTTGTAAATAACATTTCAATAATATTATAATAATTTGTAATTATAAAATATTTAATTTTAATAATCAATATTATATTTAAAATTTTTTTATAATTTAAAATTTAATATTGATTTATAATAATTTATCTAGTAAACTAATAAAATTAATGTGTTGTATGTAATTTTTTGGAAGTAATAGCTCAATAATAATATATAAAGTATTAAGTTAATTAAATAGTTTAATTAATTAAAATATATAAGATAATATAAATATATATAATGTTAATTTATTTAATATAAATTAAATTAAATAAATTATTTTAAAAATATATTTATAATAATTAATATAATAAAAATATTAAAATTAATATAATAAAATGATTAAATATAAAAAAATATTTTTAGTTGATTCAACATTATTTGCATATAAAGCATATTATGTAATTAATTATAAAAAAAAAAAATTTTATAAAATCTATTAAAATTTTTATAAAAATGATATATGTAAGATTTAATTATATTAAACCAAATTATATTATTTTTATATTTGATAATAATAACAATAATAATTATAGAAAAAATATTTTTAAATTATATAAATCTAATAGGAAAAAACCTTCAAAAAATTTTTTACTATATATAAAATTAATTAAAGAAAAATTAAAATTATTAAATATTAAAATTATATGTATTAAAAATATTGAAACAGATGATATTATTTATAATATAATTAAAAAATTAAATAATTATTATAAATATATATTAATATATATTTTATCATATGATAAAGATTTTATACAATTAATTAATGATAAAATTTTTTTATATACATATATTAATAAAATATGAAATATTAATAATATTTATAAAAAATATGGTGTTTATCCATATTTAATTAAAGATTTATTTGTTTTATTAGGTGATAGAAGTGATAATATTCCAGGTATAAGAGGAATAGGTATTAAAACAGGAGTAAAAATAATTAATATTGTAGGAGATATATATAATTTATATAATAAGTTAAATATACTTTTACTTAATGGAATTAATATTAATATTATTAATAATATTAAAAATAACTTTTATAATATTAGAATTTGATATAGATTATTAAGTTTTAGTAATAAAATAAAATTATCTTTTAAAATTAATAATTATATTGTTAATAAAAATATATTTAATATATTAAAATAAAATATTTTAAAAACCACTTATTAAATAATTTTATATCTAAAATTTTATATAATATTATATAAAAAAATTAAGTGGTTTTTAATAATATAATAATATAATAATATAATTTTATTATTTTATTAAATTATTTAACTTTTTATATTTTATTAATAATAATATATTATTTTTATTAATATTTTTATTTATATATTTGTTTTTTATTAATATTTGAGATTTCCTAATTTTTTTATAATATAAATATTTTATTATATATTTTATATATGGATTAATTTTTGTTAAATTTTTATTTAAAATTAATTTTTTATTATTTATTAAATTTAATATCTTTATATTTATAATATATAAATTTTTATATTTAAAATAATTAAATATATTAATTAGATTTAAATTATTTCTATTATATTTGTTTTTATAATTATTAATATATTTTTTATAATTATATTTATTTATAATATTTAAATTAAAATTTTTATATATTTTATAAATATAAATGAAATATTTTTTAATTAAATTAAAATTTTCTAAATTAGAAATTTTATAAATTATATTAAATGTTAATAAATTATTATTAGGTTCTTCATATAAATAATTTCTATGACCTACATTATAAGTTCATTGATAATCTAATCTAGTAATTCAATTTTTATTTATGTTAAATTCTATTCCTATAGATGTTAATGGAGTCATTTTAACATAAGATGTTGTTTCTTTATTATGATTAATAATATTACTTTTTTGAGCTTGAGATTTTAATATCATTCATCCTATTTTAGTATATAAATTTGTTGTTTTATTAATTATATTATAATTAAATTTATTACATAATGTAATTCCTTTTGTTATAAAAAATCCACTTACAAATTTACTTTTTTTATAAACTTTTCCAAAATTATTGTACCCAAGTTCTAAATTAAAATTTTTATTAATTTTATATCCTAAAAAATTACCATAACCTAAATTATTATTTTTTATATTAGTTTTTATATATTTTAAATTATTACTCAATTGTTTTAAGTTAGTATAATTTGATAAACCTATTTGATTTCCTATATATAAATTAGTATATTTAAAATTATGATTTATACCATATAAACCACTATTAGATGCAAAAAATGTAAGTAATATTAATAATATTTTATGTATCATATAATCGTCCTTATAAATAAATCGAATATAAATTTTTTGTATATTTAATGTTTTTATAATTAATTAATTATTATTAATATGATTATACTAGAAAATAATAAAATTATATTTTTATTATGTTAAAATATGTTTAAATTTACATTTAATTTTTAAATATTATTTTATAATTATTATTTATTAAATAGGATTTAGTAAAATGATTAAAAAAACATTTTTAATTAATTTAGAAAATGGTTTTCATATAAGGCCAGCAACTAAATTTGTCAAAATAGCTAAAAAGTTTTCTTCACAAATTATTATAAGATTAAAAGATAAAAAAGTAGACGGTAAAAGTTTATTACAAATTCAAACATTAGGTATTTCCAAAAATGACTTAATTGAACTTATTATTAATGGTAAAGATGAATTAGAAGCTATGAATAAATTATCTATAATAATATCTTCGTTATCATCAAAAGAATAATAATATAACATTTATTAAATATTATTTAAAAGATTAAATTAAATATTAATTATTATAAAGGTAAAATTATGTTTTTAAATGGTATTACTATATATAATGGTTATTCTTTTGGAAAAGCTTTTATATATAAAGAAAAAAATATTATTATAAATGATAATTTAATTAAAAGTGATAAAATAGATTATGAAATTAATGTTTTTTTAAAAGCATATAAAAAAACTATTAAACAATTTAAAAAAATAAAATTATTATGTAAGGGTAATAAGGATAAAAAATTATTATTTGACGGTTATATTTTAATATTAAGTGATAAATCTTTATTAGAAAAAATTATTACTTTAATTAAAAATAAATTATATTATGCTGAATATGCTGTAACAAAAGTAATTTCAGATCAAATAAATTTATTTAAAAATGTTAATAATATTTATATAAGAGAAAGAGCTAATGATTTATTAGATATTAGAAAGAGATTAATTTATAATATTAAAAATATAGATTTAATAGATTTTAATTTTTTAAAATTAAATTACAAAATTATAATTGTCGCTAAAGATTTGTCACCATCTCAAATCATACAATTTAATTTAGATTTTATTAATGGTTATATATTAGAAAAAGGTAGTATAACTTCTCATAGTTCTATAATATCAAGATCTAGAGAAATAGTTTCAATTCTTGGTATTAAAGATATTATGAAAAAAGTTGTTAATAATGATAATTTAATTATTGATGGTATAAAAGATAGAGTATATATAAATACAACTAATGATATTCATAAAAAATTAAAAACAAAATATAAAAGTTATTTAGAAAAGAAAAAATCTTTATTAAAATTAAAAGAATTACCTGCTGTTACTTATGATGGTTATCGTATTAAATTATTTGCTAATATAGGAAATAATAATGATATATATAATATATTTAAATATGGTGCTGAAGGTATAGGTTTATATAGAACTGAATTTTTATTTATGGATAGAAATGATTTTCCTAATGAAGAAGAACAATTTAATACTTATAAACAAGTAGTAAAGTTTATGAAAAATAAATCAGTTACTATACGTACTATAGATTTAGGAGGAGATAAATTTTTATCTTATATGAATTTTCCTAAAGAAAATTCTCCTTTTTTAGGATGAAGATCTATAAGAATCTATAAAGATAAGCCTGAAATTATATATACTCAATTAAGAGCTATTATAAGAGCTTCAAGTTATGGTAGAGTACGAATTTTGTTTCCTTTAATAATATCTTTGGAAGAGGTTTTTTTTCTAAAAAATATTATAGAAGATGTTAAAACTGATTTAACTAATAAAAATATTAAATTTAATAGTAAAATTAAAATTGGATGTATGATAGAAACTCCATCAGCAGCTATTATATCAGGACATTTGGCTAATGAATTAGATTTTTTTAGTATTGGTACAAATGATTTAACTCAATTTATTTTGGCTGTTGATAGAAATAATGTAGAAGTATCTAATTTATATAATCCATTATATCCTTCAGTATTAAATTTAATAAAATATATTATAGATTCTATACATGAAAAAAATAAAAAAGTTTGTTTGTGTGGTGAATTAGCAGGCGATTTAAAATGTATTAGATTATTATTAGGTTTAGGATTAGATGAATTAAGTATGAATGTAAGTATGATTCCAAGTATTAAAAAGATTATACGTAGTAGTTATATAACTTCTAGTAGAAGGTTATCTGAAAAAATTTTAGATCAAAAATTAATTAAAGATATTCAATTAATATTAGAAAAGAATAATGTTTAAATAATTTTAATGATGCCCAGAGGCGGAATTGAACCACCGACACGAGGATTTTCAGTCCTCTGCTCTACCAACTGAGCTATCTGGGCGTATTATTTATTATAATAATTATATATTTATATTAAATTATTTGATATTCATTTATAATATTTATTATTTGTATGACTTTTAATAATTAATATTTCAGGAATTTTATATGGATGATTTTTTTCTATTAATTTTATTATTATATTTTTAAATTTATATAAGGTTTTAATTATTATTTTAATTTCTTTTGTTTTTTTTATTTTATTTTTTCAAAAGAATATAGATTTGATATTATTTATATAATTTATACAACATGTAATTTTTTTTTTTAATAAATTATTAATTATAATATTTAATATATTTTTTTTACATGGTATATTACATAAAATTATAATTATATTATTTTTTTTAATATTTTTCATAATTTAAATAATATTTTAAATTTAATGTTAATATATTTATATATATTTGTCAATTAGTAATTAATTATTTATAAATAACATATAATTTATTATAATATTACATTTTATTATTTATTTAAAAATTTTTATAAATAATTTATAATATAATAATATAGTAAATAGTAATAATTTAATATGGGAGTTAAAAGATGAAAATTCGTCCATTACATGATCGTATTATAGTAAAACGCAAAAACGTAGAATCTAAATCTTCTGGAGGAATAGTATTAACAGGTTCTTCAGTAGGTAAATCTAATAGAGGTAAAGTTTTAGCAGTGGGAAAAGGTCGTATTTTAGAAAATGGAAAAGTTAGATCATTAGACGTAAAGGTTGGTGATTTAATAATTTTTAATGATGGATATAGCGTAAAGACAGAAAAATTAAATAACAAAGAAGTTTTAATAATGTCAGAAAGTGATGTATTGGCTATTATAGAATAAATATAATTAATTTAAAATAAAGGTTCAAATATGACAGCTAAAGATGTTAAATTTGGTAATGATGCTAGATCTAAAATTTTACGTGGTGTAAATATTTTAGCGGATGCTGTAAGAGTAACTTTAGGTCCTAAAGGTCGAAATGTTGTTTTAGATAAATCTTTTGGGGCTCCAATTATAACTAAAGATGGGGTATCAGTAGCAAGAGAAATAGAGCTAGAAGATAAATTTGAAAATATGGGTGCACAAATGGTTAAAGAAGTAGCTTCTAAATCTAATGATGTTGCAGGTGATGGAACTACTACAGCTACTGTTTTGGCTCAATCAATAGTAAATGAAGGATTAAAAGCTGTTGCTGCAGGTATGAATCCTATGGATTTAAAAAGAGGTATAGACAAAGCTGTTAATTCTGCTGTTATAGAATTAAAAAAGATTTCAGTAAATTGTTCAGACTCTAAATCTATTGCTCAAGTAGGTACTATATCAGCAAATGCAGATGAAACAGTAGGTAAATTAATTGCTCAAGCTATGTCTAAAGTAGGTAAGGAAGGGGTAATAACTGTAGAAGAAGGAACAGGGTTACAAGATGAACTTGATGTTGTTGAAGGAATGCAATTTGATAGAGGTTATTTATCACCTTATTTTATAAATAAAACTGATTCTGGAATAGTTGAATTAGATAATCCTTATATATTGTTAGTTGATAAAAAAATTTCTAATATTAGAGAGATGTTATCTATATTAGAGTCAGTAGCTAAATCTAATAAACCATTATTAATTATTGCAGAAGATGTTGAAGGAGAAGCTTTAGCAACTTTAGTAGTAAATACTATGAGAGGTATTGTAAAAGTAGCTGCTGTTAAAGCTCCAGGTTTTGGAGATAGACGTAAGTCTATGTTACATGATATAGCTATTTTAACTCATGGAGTAGTTATTTCTGAAGATATAGGTATGAATTTAGAAAAATCTACTTTAGATGATTTGGGAAGCGCTAAAAAAGTAATAATTAATAAAGATAATACTACTATAATTGATGGAGCAGGAAGTCAAAAAGAAATTTCTAATAGAATATCTCAAATACGTCAACAAATTGATGAATCTACTTCTGATTATGATAAAGAAAAATTACAAGAAAGAGTAGCAAAATTAGCAGGAGGAGTAGCTGTATTGAAAGTAGGTGCTGCTACTGAAGTAGAAATGAAAGAAAAAAAATCTCGTGTTGAAGATGCATTACATGCGACTAGAGCGGCTGTAGAAGAAGGAGTTGTTGCAGGTGGCGGAGTTGCTTTAGTTAGAGTAGCAGAAAGGTTACATAATTTGACTGCTCAAAATGAAGATCAAAATGTAGGGATAAGAGTTGCTTTAAAGGCAATGGAAGCTCCTTTACGTCAAATAGTATCTAATACTGGTGATGAACCTTCTGTAGTAACTAATAATGTTAAAGCTGGTAGTGGTAATTATGGTTATAATGCTGCCACTGAAAATTATGGTGATATGATTGAAATGGGTATTTTAGATCCCACTAAAGTTACAAGATCAGCATTACAATATGCAGCTTCTGTTGCAGGTTTAATGGTAACTACTGAATGTATGATTACTGATTTACCTAAAGAAGATAAAACTGATATTAGTCCTCAAAATAATTCTATGAATGGGTCTAATATGGGTGGTATGAATGGTATGATGTAATATAAATTTATATATATATAGCCTTTTAATAAGGCTTTATATATTTATTATAAAATTTATTAAAAGGTATTATATGTCGTTAAATTTAATTAATAAAAATAAATTAATTAATAAATATTGTATACAAGAAAATTATGGTTCAGTTGTTTTTCAAATTATTTTATTAACTTATAAGATTAATAAATTACATTATCATTTTTTAAAAAATAAAAAAGATTTACATAGTAAACAGGGATTACTTAAAATAGTTTTTAAAAGAAGAAAATTATTAATTTATTTAAAAAATAAAAATATAAATATATATAATAATTTATTTAAAGATATTAAGTTTAATAATTAATATAAATAATTAAATTATAAGGATAGATTATTTTGTTAAAAAATAATATTTTTGAATTTTTATATGGTAATTTAAAAATTAAATTAGAAACTAATATTATAGCTCGTCAGTCTACAGCTTCTGTAATTGCTAGCATTGGTGATACAGTTATTATAGTTACTTTGGTTTTTAATAATGAATTAAATAATGAATATGATTTTTTACCTTTAAGTGTTTATTATCAAGAGAAATATTATTCAATTGGTAAAATACCTGGTAGTTTTTTTAGGAGAGAAGGTAGATCTAGTGATGTAGAAGTAATTATATCTAGGCTTATTGATAGATGTATTAGGCCTTTGTTTAATAAAAATATTATTAATGAAGTTCAAATAGTAATTAATGTTATTTCAGTTGATCCAGAAATTACTGCTGATATTTTATCTATTATAGCTGTTTCAGCTGTTTTAAGTATTTCTGGAATTCCTAATATAGAATTTTTAGGAGCTGCTAGGATAGGATATATAAATAATAAATTTGTATTAAATCCTACCATATCAGATATGTATAATAGTAAGTTAAATTTAGTAGTAGCTGGAACAATTGAAGGTATAACCGTTATAGATATTTCTTGTGATAATTTGGGTGAAAAAATATTATTAGATGCTATATATTATGGATATACTAAATATTTAAATGTTATAAATAATATAAAATTATTTTCATCTTATTATAAAAAAAATAATTTAAATGATTTAAATTTTTCTTATTTAAATATTAAATTATCTGATAAAGTTACAAAATATATTTATAAAAATTATTTCGATAAAATTTATAATATATATGATTTAAAATTGTCTAAAAAATATAGAACCATTAAATTAAATTTTTTAAAACAAGATTTAATATATAATTTAAAAAATATATATAATATTGAAAGTAATTTAATAGAAAAAAAATTTCAGTTAATAGAGCAAGAAATTGTTTCTAGTAATATTTTTTTAACTGGAAATCGTATAGATGGTAGAAAGATTAATGACATTAGGGATATAGATATTAAAATTGGTTTTTTACCAAAAAGAGTTCATGGATCTGCTTTATTTACTAGAGGGGATACTCAAGCGTTAGTAACTGTTACTTTAGGTACAGCAAAGGATGCTCAAAATTTTAATGATTTGTTTTTAGGAGATAGAACAGATAATTTTATTTTTCATTATAATTTTCCACCTTATTCTGTAGGTGAAATAGGTAATATAGGTGTTCCTAAAAGGAGAGAAATAGGTCATGGTTATTTGGCTAAAAAGGGTATTTTTCCTGTTTTACCTAATAATAAAGATTTTGCTTATACTATACGTATAGTTTCAGATATTTTAGAATCTAATGGTTCATCTTCTATGGCTTCAGTATGTGGAGCGTCTTTAGCTTTAATGGATGCTGGAGTTCCTATAAAATGTAATGTAGCTGGAATAGCAATGGGATTATTAAAATATAAACATAATGATTTTATTTTATCTGATATCATAGGAGATGAAGATCGTTTGGGTGATATGGATTTAAAGGTTATAGGTACTTATAATGGTATAACTGCCTTGCAAATGGATATGAAAGTTAAAAATATAAGTTTTGATTTAATAGAAAAGTCTTTATATAGAGCAAAAGATTCTAGATTATTTATTTTAAATAAAATGAATAAAGTTATAAATAAAAACAATATTGATATTTCTCCGTTTGCTCCTAAAATATTTTTACATAAAATAGATGTTAATAAAATTAAATACGTAATAGGTAAAAAGGGATCAGTAATTAAGAAATTAACAGAAGATTATAATTGTTTAATTGAGATTGAAGATAACGGATTAATAAAAATTATTTCTTCTAATAAAAGTGATGTTAATAATGTTTTAAATATAATAAATAAAATTACTAAAAATTTAGTTATTGGAAATATTTATAAAGTTAAAATTATTAAAATTTTAAATTTTGGTATATTTGTATTATTTGATAATGGAAAAGAAGGTTTATTACATATATCGAAAATAATAAAAAATAATAATTTTAATAAAAATATTTTACATGGGTTTAAAATAGGTCAAATAATATTTGTTAAAATCATTAATATAGATATAAATGGTAAAATTAAATTAAATTTACATAAATTATAATAAATTTAATAATTAATTATTATTTTATAATAAATAAATATTTATTAAATTTTATTACAATGGTATATAATATATGAAGTCACATGTTTCTAATTTAAATTTTAGAATATTTAATTTAAAAAAAGAATTATTAAAAGTTATTTATGAAATAGGTTATAATAGCCCTACTAGTATACAGTGTAAATGTATTCCTGAATTATTAAAAGGAAAAGATGTGTTAGCTATAGCTAAGACTGGTAGTGGAAAAACTGCAGCTTTTGTTTTACCTATTTTAAATAATATTAATTCTAATTATAAATTGCAATCTTTGGTATTATCTCCAACTAGAGAGTTGGTTATACAAATTACTAATTTTTTTAATGTGTTTTCTAAATATTTAAATAATACAAAAATAGTATCTCTTTATGGAGGTCAATCATATTGTATACAATTTAGAAATTTACGAACACAACCTCATATAATAGTTGCTACTCCAGGTAGATTAATCGATCATATTAATAGAAAAACTATAGATATTTCTAATATTAAAATATTAATAATAGATGAAGCAGATGAAATGTTACATATGGGTTTTATAAATGATGTTAAATTTATTATTAATAAAATTTTAGTTACTCATCAAACAGCTTTATTCTCTGCTACTATGCCTAATGAGATTAAACAGATTACTAAATCTATAATGAAGGCTCCTATTAAAGAAATTATTTTAAATAAAGATAATAATGTAAATATTATTCAATATTTTTGTTATATTAATTATAAAAACAAGTTAGATACTTTATTTAAATTTTTAGAATCAGAAAAATACTTAAGATTAATTATTTTTGTAAAAACAAAAGATTTTAGTTTAAAATTATCATCTTTAATAGAAAAAAAAGGATATAATTGTTCTGCTTTAAATGGAGATATGAATCAAAATTTAAGAGAAAAAATTGTATATAATTTTCGTAATGGTTACATACATATTTTGATAGCTACTGATATTGCATCAAGAGGATTAGATATTAATAATGTTAATTTAATTATAAATTATGATATTCCTTATGATATTAATTCATATATTCACCGTATTGGTAGAACAGGTAGAGCAGATAATATAGGAAAAGCTATTTTATTAGTTGATTATAAAAAGGATAATTTTTTTTTATTTAAATTAAAAAAAGTTTTTTCTAATATAAAAAAAATATCAATTCCTAAAATTAATAAATTAATAATTATTAGAATTGAAAAATTATTTAGTATTTTAAGTAGATATTTTATAAAAAATAATTTTATAAATAAATTTTATAAAAATTTTTTTTTAAATAAAATTTTGAATTTTTCTAAGAAAAATTTGTTGGAGGTTAGTGTAGCAAGTTTAATGTATATTTATGAAAAGAATTTTACTAAGTTATCTTATAAAGATATATTTGAAATTAATAAACAGTTAAAAAAATTTAAATAGGTGATGATGGAATTGAACCATCGACCTTCTCCTTGTAAAAGAGATACTCTACCTCTGAGTTAATCACCTTTAAATAATGGAGTTGGCGGGAGTTGAACCCGCTTCCAAAATTATTTATTCTTTTGTTACTACATGTTTGTTTTATTTTAATATTTTATTAATTATTTTAAATAAACAAAATTAATAATTAATTAGTCTATTGAAATTATTAGTTATAAATATAGACGTTTATAACTTTTTCTCTTTTAAATGACATTTTTATATTTATAAAGAGTAAAAATAATATATAAAAACGGCTTTATACAGTTTAAGCTGCTAAAGCATAATTTATGTTGTTATTTGCAACTAAATTTACGGTTTTTAACGCGGCCTACCGTTACCTCGACATGCACATTAGAACTTATATATTTTGTCAAAACCAAACAACCCCATTTAATTTTTACATATATAATATATTTTATTCTTTAGTAAAAATAAAGTCAATAATTAATTTATATATTTCATGTTTTATATTTTATTTTATCTTTTTTATTGTATAATTTTAATCCTTTGCATAAAGCAATTATACATTTATATCATGGTTTTTTAATAATTATAGATAATAACATTATTGTATAACCTTTGTTTAAAGATTTATTATATAAATATTTAATTTCTTTTTTTTTAAGTAAAAGTTTAATATGTCTTTTTTTGTTTTTAAAATTATTAAAAATATTAGAGTTAATTAAATATATTTCTTTTTTTTTATTTATTTTTATGTAACTGTTTTTAATATCTATATTATTAATAAATATAGATTTAACTTCTCATCCTTTAAGGACAATTCCTGTTTTAAATTTTTGTTTAATAATATAGTGTTTTTTAATATATTTGTTATATATAATTTTTTTTTTATTCATTTTAATAAATAAGTAGTTTTTATATAAAAGTTTTATTTATTATAGTATTATAATAGTTAAGTAAATAGTTTATTTAAAATAAAATTTTTATAAGGAATAATTTAATATGATTAAAAAAGATATAAAAGAAAAAGATAATATTAAAAAAAAATTAAATAATGAAATAAATAATGATTTTTGTTGTGAAAATATTCATATAAAAAATTTAAATAAAGATTTAGTTAATTTAAAAAAAAAAATTAAAAATAAAAATATTAAAATTATTAAATTAAAATCTAAAATAAAATATTTAAAAAAAAAGATAATTGATAAAGAATTAAGATTTAATGCTAGTATTGATAATTTAAGAAAATCTAATGAAATTAATATTAATAAAATATATAAATATTCTTTAGAAAAATTTTCTAAAGATTTAATAAATATTTTAGATAATTTAGAATCAGCTATTAAAATTAGTAAAAATGATAAAGTTAATTATTTAATTAATTATAAAGGGATTAAATTAACATTAAAAAATTTTATATCTATTTTAGATAAATTTGGTATAAAAAAACTATGTAATGATATAGATAAATTTGATCCTAATTATCATCAAGCTATGTCTATAGTTTATACTTATAATAAAAAAGAAGATAATAAAATTATTGAAATTTTACAACATGGTTATATAATTCATGACAGATTATTAAGACCAACAATGGTTAAAGTTTTAAAATACAAAAAGAATAATAATAAAAAATAAATATTGTTTTTATAATATAATTTTGATATTATAAATTTATTTAATGGCCCTTTAGCTCAGTGGTAGAGCAGGCGACTCATAATCGCTTGGTCGTTGGTTCGAGTCCAATAGGGGCCATATTAATATAATAATTTATTTTAGATAATATTTTTTTTTTATATTAATTAAATAATTATTTTTGTAATAAATATTAGGTATATTATATTCATATATATATGGTGTTGCGGTAGGAATTTCGTGTTTTATAATATTATTATCTGATATTTGTTCAATATATTTTATTAAAGCTCTTAATGAATTACCATGAGCAACTATAAGTATACATTTATTTTTTAAAATGTTTTTATATATTATTTTTTTCCAATATGGTATTACTCTATTATATGTATCTAATAAACTTTCACCTAAAGGAATTGATATTAAATTTTTATATTTAAATTCATTTTCTGTATAATTTTTATCTATTTTTTTTATTAAAGGGGGTTTAGTTGTATAACTTCTTCTTCATTTAATGAATTGTTTTTCTCCATATTTTAGTAAAATTTCGTTTTTATTTTTACCCTGTAAAGCTCCATAATGTCGTTCATTTAATTTTCATGTTTTAATAATTGGAGTTCATATTAAATTTAATTTACATAGTATATATCATGCTGTATGTATAGCTCTTTTAAGAAAAGAGGTATATGTTATATCAAAATTAAATTTATATTTATTAAATAGTTTTCCTGCTTTTTTTGCTTCTTTAATTCCTTTTTTAGATAATTTAATATCTATTCATCCAGTAAATATATTTTTAATATTTCAAACACTAGTTCCATGTCTTATAATAACTAATTTTTGCATTGTATAAATTAAAAATTATTATTAATAATATAATTATATTTTATAATATTATGATCTAAAATAATATTTTTATTATTTTTTATATTTTGTTTTATTTTTTGTATAGTATAAGAATGTTTAATTTTAAATTTTCCTATTTTAGTTCTTTTTAGTGATATGATATATGCTCCTGTATTTAATATTTTTCCAATATCGTGTATTATACTTCTTATATATGTACCTTTAGAACATTTAATTTTTAATTTAATAATATTTTTATTAATTTTAATAATTTTTATTTTATAAATATAAATATATTTATATTTTTTAATTTTTATTCCTTTAATTGCATATTTATATAATGGTTTTCCTTTATATTTACATGCTGAATATGTTGGTATTTTTTGTTTTATTTTTCCTTTGTAATTATTAATTACATCATATATATTATATTTATTAGTTTTAATTTTATATTTTTTTGTAATAAAGCCATATGAGTCATATGTGTTGGTTGTATAACCTAAAATAAATGTTACTTTATATGTTTTTTTTTCATTAATTATAAATTTAGATAATTTTGTTGTTTTTCCAAAACATATTAATAGAATTCCAGTTGCTAATGGATCTAATGTTCCTATAAATCCTGTTTTATAGCTTTTAGTTATATATTTAATTTTTTGTAATATATTATTAGAAGTTATTCCTTTAGGTTTGTTTAATAAAAGTAGTCCGTTAATTTTTTTATTATATAACATATATTTTATTTATTAATTTTATTTAATATATTAAACAATTTTTTATTTTTATTATAAAAATTATCTATTTTAAAGTAAATTTTAGGAATTTTATTTAAAAATGTTTTTTTATATAATAATTTTTTTATATAATTTTTTGAGTTATTTAAAATTTTAATAATATTTTTTTGATAATTTAATTTTTTATTATTAAAATAATTATTATTTATATTAGTGTAAATATATAATTTAGAAAAATTTTTATTTATATACATAAAATCTATGTTCAAAATATATTTTTTAAATAAATAATTATATTTTTTCATTATTATATTAATTATATTTTTAAGTATTTCTTTGTATATTTTATTATATTTAACAATTTTCATTATTATTCATTAATAGAAATAATTTGATCATTTATTTTTATATTATTAAAATTTTTTATATGTATTCCACATTCTGAATTTTTGTGTATAATATTAATTTTTTCTTTAAATTTTTGTAATGATTTAATTGTTCCTTGATAAATTTTATTATTATTTCTTATAATTTGAATTTTATTTTTTATATTAATAAATCCTTCTATAATTTTACATCCTGCTATACAATCTAATTTAGAAATTTTAAATATATCTTGTATAATAGCTTTGCCTAATATTATAGGATTTGATTTATTTATTATTTTTTTTGAATATAATTTATTTAATTTATTAATTAATTTATATATTATATTAAAATTATATATTTTAATATTATTTTGGTTTATTTTTTTTATATTATTATTAATATTTATATTAAATGTTATAATAATAGAATTAGTTGTTTTTGCATATAAAATATCATTTTCATTTATATCTCCTATATTATAATAGGTTATATGTATTTTTTTATTCATATTTTTTTTAATAAAATATTTTAAAGTTTTAATTATACTAATAGAATTAGTTTTTAATAAAATATTTAATTTATTATTCTGGGGTTTTAATGTTTTAAAATTATTTAAATTATTATTTGTTATATTGTTTCATTTTTTTTCTTTATTAATTATTAATTTTATATTAGATAATTTTTTTGCTTCTTTTAAATTGTTTATTATAATAAATTTTTTTCCTAATTTTGTTTGTTTGTTTATTCCAGAAATAGTAATTGCCATTGAAGGTGATGCTGAATATATTTTTATATTGTTATCGTTTCATATATTTTTTATTTTTCCATAACTATCATCACATAATATGATATCATTTATCTTTAATGTTCCTTTTTTAATTAATATTTTTGAAATAAATCCAATATTTTTGTTTATACTTGAATCTAATATTATTCCTTCAGCCATTTGGTTTATGTTTGTTTTTAATTTTAAATTAAAGGAAATGTTAAATATAGAATTAATTAATTTATTTATACCTAAATTTTTTTTAGTAGATATTTTTACAAAAATATTATTACCACCTAATTTTTTTGGTAATATATTATAAAATTGTAATTTTTGTTTAATTGTTTTAATGTTATTTAAATAATTTATTTTATCAATTTTATTAATTGCAATTATAATTGGAATTTTAAATTTTATGTTATATTTAATAATTTCTATAGTTTGTGGCATTATACCGTCATCTATAGCTATTATTAATATTATTAAATCAGCTAATTTAATTCCTCTTTTACGCATATCAAAAAATGTTTCATGTCCAGGGGTGTCTAATAAAGTAAATTTTCCTAATTTATGAATTATATTATATGCATTAATATGTTGAGTAATGTTACCAACTTCATCATTTACTAATTTAGATGATTTTATACAATCTATTAAAGAAGTTTTTCCGTGATTTACATGTCCCATAATAGTAATTATAGGAGGTCTTTGTTTAATTAAGTTACCTTTAGGTCTTTTTAATAATATTAATTTTTTTAAATTTTTATATTTTTTGTAATAATTGTTATTAAAAGTTTTGTTATTAGTTATATTTTGGTTTTTTTGTTTTTTTTTTATTAAGTTAATATTTTTTTTATATTTTAATTTTTTTTTAATTTTATTATTTTTTTTATTAATATTTTTGTTAAATTTTAAATATTTTTTTTTTTTAATATTCATATATAATATTTAATAATTATTTTTTGTTTTATATTTTTTTGTTATTTAGTATATTTATATTTCATTTAGTTAATAAAGATGCTAATTTAATATTTAAACCTTTTTTACCAATTGCTTTTGCTATATTGTTGTTTTTTACAATTATATCCATGTTTTTATTTTTTTTATTAATTTTAATGTTTATTATTTTTGCAGGTGCCAATGCATTTATAACATATTTTTTAGGATTTTTTTTTCATAAAATTATATCAATTTTTTCTCCTGATAATTTTTGAGATATATTTTGTATTCTAATTCCTCTAATACCAATACATGATCCTATAGGGTCTATTCTTTTATCGTATGTTTTTACTGCAATTTTGGTTCTAATTCCTGGTTCTCTTGATATTGATTTAATTATTATTATTTTTTTTTTAATTTCAGGAATTTCTTTTTTAAGAAGCTCAATTAAAATTTTATTGTTTAATCTTGTTATAAATATTTTATAATTGTTTTTGTTTTTTATGATATTATATAATATACCTGTTATTTTTTTTCCTTTATGAAGTTTTTCTGTTTTTATCATATTGCATTTAAGTAAAATAGCTTCTAAATCAGATCCTATATCAATAAGAATATAATTTTTTTTAATTTTTGTAATAAAACCTGTTATTAATTTTCCTATTTTTTTTTTAATTTTATTTAAATTAATTAATTGTTTTGCTAATTTAATTTTTTGTGTGATTATTTGTTTAACTCTTTGAGTGGTAATTCTGTCAAATTTTATAGATTTTATTTTTTTAGTTATATAGCTTCCTATTTTAGTGTTTTTATTTTTTGTAAGTTTATAGCATATTTCTATATTATGATTTTTTACTTTTTTAACTATTTTTCATTTTCTAAATGTATTTAATATACCGTTTTTTCTATTTATATAAATTTTTATATTAATTTTTTTTTTATATTTTTTTTTTATAGCTATTTCTAATGCGTTTTCTAAAAATTTAAAAATTTTTTCTTTAGGTAAAGATTTTTCGTTAGAAACAGCATTTGCTACTTCTATTATTTTTTTATTATTATTCATATTAAAAATTATAAATTATTTTTTTATAAAAATTTTTATATTATATAAAATATTTTTATTTATTTAAATTAATAAAAATTTTTATTAAATTTGTAAATATTTAATTATAATTTAATAATTTTTAAATAAAATTAATAAAATATAATTTTTATTATTACCGGGAACGGGATTTGAACCCGTAATTCATTTTTTATTAGAAACTACTTCCTCAAAGTAGCGTGTTTACCTATTTCACCACCCCGGCTTTTTTTATTTAGATTTTAATATTGTATGTTGTATAAAATTTTTATTTTTATAGTTTTGTGTTTTTTTATTATAAATATTATTTAATATTATATTAGTTATAAAGAATAGTATTGCTAATATTTTTATATTATAATTAATGTCATTTTTAAAATATTTTAAATTATTAATATTTTGTTGTATAGTATTAGTATTTTTTGATGATCCAACTATATTATTTTTACTAGGGGACATTATAATTAATATAATAAGTGAAATTGATATAATAAAAAAAATTGTTAAACTAAAGATGTACATAATATTATATTAAGTTTATTTATAAATTTATTTAATTTTATAAAAATTTTAGATTTTTTATAATCATACTATAATATACATATATATTATATTATAGTTTTTTATTATTATAAAATATTTTTATATTGAATATTTTTTAATTAAATTAAATATTTGTTTTTTGTTTAATGTTTCATATTTTATTAATTTTTTTTTCATTTTATGTAACAAATTGATATTTTTAGTTAATATTTTTTTAGCTATTTTATAATTTTTTTTTATTAAATATTGTATTTCTTTATCAATTATTTTATTAATATATTCTGAATATATATATTTATTATTTAAAATATTTTTATTATATATTAATGGTGCTATTTTTTTAGAAAAACCTCATTTAGTTATCATTTTTTGAGCTAAATATGTAGCTATTTTAATGTCATTGCTAGCTCCTATAGAAATGTTTTCAAATCCGTATATTATTTCTTCAGCTATTCTTCCTCCATATAATGCAGAAATTTTGCTTTCTAATAATGTTTTTTTTAATAGTATATTGTCATTTTTAGGTAAAAACATAGTTGTACCTAATGATTGACCATGAGGAATAATAGTTATTTTATGTATAGGATCATGATATGGTACCATTATACTTACAATAGCGTGCCCTGATTCATGATATGCTGTTAATTCTTTTTGTTGTTGATTCATTATTAATGATTTTCTAGAAGCTCCCATTATTATTTTATCTTTAGAGCTTTCTAATTCTTTATTAGTAATTTTTTTAAGATTTTTTTTTGCTGCTAATAATGCTGCTTCATTAATTAAATTAGCTAAATCTGCACCAGAAAATCCAGAAGTACTTTTTGCTATTGTTTTAATATCAATATTTTTTTTAACAGGAATATTTTTTATATGTATTTTTAGTATTTTATAACGGCCTTTTAAATCTGGTAAATTTATTATTATTTTTCTATCGAATCTACCTGGTCTAAGTAGAGCTTTGTCTAAAACTTCAGGTCTATTTGTTGCTCCAATAACTATAACTGTTTTTTGACTATTAAAACCATCCATTTCTACTAACATTTGATTAAGAGTTTGTTCTCTTTCATCATTACTTTGTAATTGATGAGATGATCGTTTTTTTCCAACAGCATCTATTTCATCTATAAATATTATACTTGGAGCTAATTGTTTAGCTTTTTGAAACATTGCTCTCATTCTTGCTGCTCCAACTCCTACAAATATTTCAACAAAATCTGATCCTGAAATATTAAAAAAAGGAACTTTAGCTTCGCCTGGCTATTGCTTTAGCTAATAATGTTTTTCCTGTTCCAGGAGGACCTATCATTAATATTCCTTTAGGAATTTTAGCTCCTAATTTTTTAAATTTTTTAGGTTTTTTTAAATATTCTATAATATCAGTTATTTCATTTTTAACTTCTTCGCATCCTGCTATTTGTTTAAAATTTATTTTAAAATTTTTATTATATTTTTGTGCTTTATTATTATTGAATAATGTTAAATTATTATTAATAATGTATTTTATTAATAATATTATTATAATTAATGTACATAAAATCGGAGATCATGAAATAATTAATGATATTAAAAAATTATGATTATTATTATTGTTAGTTTCTATTAATATATTTTTTTTAATTAATTTATTAATTAAGCTAGTATCTTTAAAGGGCATATATACTTTATATGCATAATCATAATTAGTTATTATATTTAATTCTTTATTATTAATTCTTATTCTTTTAATAATATTATTTTTTAAATCCATTAAAAAATTAGAATAATTAATTTCATTAATATAAGGATGTTCATAAATATTAAGGTTAATTATATATAATAATATTAATGTAACTATTATTCAAAAAATTAATTTAATGTTTTTCATATTTTTTATATATTATAAAATTAAGTTTTATTATAATTTTTAGCTATTATATATATTTCTTTAGAAAAGAAATTTGAAGATTGTGGTTTGAAAATTTTAATATAATTAAATATATTTTTTATTTTTTTTAATATTTTATTAAACAATTTTCCTAAAAATATTTTTATAATTAAATTTCCTTTATTAATAAGTTTTTTTTTACATAATCATAATATATTATTTATTATTTTTTTTTGATTATAATAATCTGTTTCATAAATTCCAGTTATGTTTGGTGATATATCTGAAATAATATTATTTATAATTAATTTATTTGTTTTTTTTATTATTATATTTAATATTTTAATTTTATTAATATTACCTTTTATAAAAAATGTATTATATATTTTTTGCATTGGAATTATATCACAGCAAAAAATTTTACCTTTAGGTTTTATTTTAGTAATACAATATTTAGATCATCCGCCTGGTGAAGACCCTAAATCTATTATATTGTTATTTTTTTTAAAAATTTTATATTTTTTATCTATTTCAAATATTTTAAATCAAGACCTAGATTTTAAATTATATTTAATAGATAATTTTTTATATTTATCATTACGAATGTAATGAATTCATTTTTTTTTTATTCATTAAAATAATTTTAATTTTTAATTATTAATAGTTAATGTTTTTTTTTATTTATTAACTTTTTTATATATGGTATATCTTTATATATTTTATTTAAAATTTAATATTTATATATATATATAAATTATTATTATTTAAAATTTTTATTATAAATTTATTTTTTAATTTTATTTTATTAATAGTTTGTGTATTTAATTTTTTAAAATTTAATTTTACATAGTATTTATTATTTTTTTATTTTATATGTTTTAATGTTTTTTTCAAATAAATAAAATTTATAGTTTTTATAGATATTATAATTTTAAATTTTTTGTATGTTTTAAATTTTTAAATTTTTTTATATAGTTTTGTATTTAATAGTTATATATTTTTTAAATTGATAAATTATGTTATATAAATATTATTGTATATATTTTGTTAATTTATATATAAATTTTTTAATTCCATAATTATTTATTATAGAAATAAAAAATATTTTAATATTAATAAATTTTTTTAAAAATATTTTTTTAATTGTTTTTATATAATTTTTGTTTTGAAAATCATATTTATTAATAATTATTCATAATTGTGTATTATATATTTTTAATATTTTATAAATAATTTTTATATTTTTAATTAAATATGTGATTTTAATATTATATTCAATTACATAAAGTATTAATTTGCAATTTTTAATAAAATAAATATTTTTAATAAGTAATTTTTTTTTATTCATTTTATATAAAATTGAAGGTGTATCAATAATATGAAATTTTGTTTTTTTTTTATTTATTATAATATTTTTTATATTAGTATATAAAGTACTATATGGATAATTTGTTATTTTAATATTTTTAATTAATGTCAATTTTTTAAATATACTTGATTTTCCAGAATTAGGTAATCCTATTAATATAATATTATTTTTATATATTTTTTGTATAACTATATTAATTATATTCCCTGGTTGTCCTTTTATACATTGTAAAGGAGTTATATTTGTTGAATTTTTTAAATAATTATTACCTATTCCTGCTTTACCTCCTTTATTAATAATAATTAATTGTTTATATTTTTTAAATATGTAATTTTTTTTTTTGTTTTTTTTTATAATTGTTATTTTAGTGTTTATAGGTATATTAATAAATATAGATTTACCATTTTTACCTGTTTTATTGTTTTTTTTACCGTTTTCACCATTTTGTGCTTTTATAATTTTTTTATTTTGTAAATGTTCTAATGAATTTATTTTTTTATCTGTTTTAAAATAAATATTACCTCCTTTACCTCCATTACCTCCATCAGGTCCTCCTTTTTTTATAAATTTTGTTCTATAGAAACTAACTAAACCACTTCCTCCGTTTCCAGAAATTAATTTTAATTTTATTTTTTTTATTATAGGTATTTTATACATTTATATAACATTTACATATTTTTTTTTATTATATCCTTTAATCTTAAAATTTACATAACCTTTTTTAGTAGCATATAATGTATAATCTTTTCCACATTTTACATTTTTTCCTGGATGGAATTTAGTTCCTCGTTGTTTAACAATTATATATCCAGGATATACTTTTTGATTACCAAAACATTTAATACCTAATCTTTTTGAATGTGAATCTCTTCCATTTTTAGTGGAACCACCTGCTTTTTTATGTGCCATTTTTTTTCTTTTTTTTTTTAATAGATATTATATTTAATATAGTTAAATTTTGTCTATGTCCTATTTTTCTTTTATAGTTTTTTCTTCTTTTAAATTTTATTATTGTTATTTTTTTATTTTTAAAATGTTTTTTAATAATAGCATGTATTATATAATTATTTAATTTTTTTCCAATAATTATATTGTTTTTTTTATTTAATATTAGAATGGGATTTAATTTAATTATTGTTCCTGTTTTTTCGTTTATTTTTTGTGTTGTTATATTAATATTTTTCTTTATTTTAAATTGATGTCCTAATATATTAATAATTGCATACATATATTTTTTTTAATATTATAAAAATGTTAAGTTAATTATTAAAATAATATCAAATTAGTTTTATTAAGTATATATAAATACATTATGTTAAAAATTAATTATTATAATAAAAATTTATGAATAATAAAATAAAATTATGTTAATAATTTTATAATATTTTTTTTAAATATATTTTTATTTTTATAATATATAATTTATATATATAATGTTTTATTTTTTAAATTAAATTAGGTAATTTTATGAATTTAGATATAGTATATAATAATCTTTTGTTTAAAAACAATATTTCGGAATCTGATTTGGTAAATTTATTAAATAATTTATGTATTATAGATTCTGATTATGGAGATATTTATTTACAAGATTCTTATAGTGAATCTTTAATTTTAGAAAATAATATTTTAAAGAGAAATATTTTAAAATATAAACAAGGTGTAAGTATTAGATTAAATAAAAATAATAATACTATATTTTCATATAGTAGTATTATTAATAAGAAGTCTATTTTAGAATTAATTAAAAAATTAGGATTGGTATATAAACAAAATATTTTAGATAAAAACAAAAAATTGTTTATTATTAAAAATAAATTAATTAATAATATTATTTCTCCTATTAATTTTAAATTTAATATAAATAAAATAAATATATTATTTGATTTATATAATTATATAAAGAAAATGGATAGTAGAATTAATTATATTACTATAAATTTAATTAGTAAATATGATTTAATTTTAGTTGCTAATACTAATTATAGTTTATCTTTTGATATAAGACCAATGATTAATATTTTAATTAAAGTTAATATTACTAGTAATAATAATAATGAAATTGGTATAAGTGGAGGAGGTGGTAGTTATTCTTTTGAAGAATTATTGAATAAAAAATATGATAATGATTTGTTAATTTATTATTGAGCTTCTGAATCAGTACGTATAGCTATTAATAATTTATATGCTATTAATGCCCCTGCAGGTAAAATGCCTATTGTTTTAGCTAGTGGTTCACCTGGTGTTTTGTTACATGAAGCTGTTGGTCATGGTTTAGAAAGTGATTTTATTAGTAAAAAAATTTCTATTTTCAGTAATTTATTAAATAAAAAAGTAGCTTCTAAGCATTGTACTGTTATAGATGATAGTAGTATATTTGAAAACAAAGGAAGTTATAGTATTGATGATGAAGGAGAAAAATCTCGAAAAAAAATTTTAATTAAAAATGGAATTTTAAAAACGTATTTATTAGATAAATTTAATGCTCGTTTATTAGATTTAAGATCTAATGGTAGTGCTCGTAAAGAATCATTTAGTGATTTACCTTTACCTAGAATGAGTAATACTTATTTATGTGTAGGTAAATATTGTTTTAATGAAATTATAAATAGTATAGATTATGGTTTATATATATCACATTTATCTGGTGGTCAAGTTGATATTTCAAGTGGTAATTTTGTTTTTACAATTTTAGAGGGTTATTTGATAAAAAAAGGTAGAATAATGAATCCTGTTAAAGGAGCTACTTTAATTGGTTCTTCAGTAGATATAATGAAAAAGATTAGTATGGTAGGTAATGATTTTAAGTTTGATCATGGTATGGGATGATGCGTAAAAGAAAATCAAGTTATTCCTGTTAATGTGGGTCAGCCTACTTTAAAAATAAATGATATGATAGTTGGTGGTTTAAATAAGTAAAAATTTTATATAGGATGAAAATTTTATGTTTATAAAAAGTATTAATAATAATAATTTATGATATTTGTTGGATGCTAAATCTCAAATATTAGGTCGTTTTTGTACTAAAATTGTTTATTTATTAATGGGTAAAAATAATTATAATTATAAATCTAATATAGTTAATGGGGGTTATGTAGTTGTATTAAATGCTAATAGTATAATATTGTCTGGTAATAAAAAGTATAAAAAAGTATATTATAAGCATAGTGGTTATGTGGGTGGATTAAAGTGTATTAGTTATAATGTTTTATTAAAAAAATTTCCAGATAGAATTATTAGGTATGCTGTTAAAGGAATGTTGCCTAAAAATTATTTAGGAAGATTAATGTTAAAAAGATTAAAAATTTATTGTAATAATTATCATAAACATATAGCACAAAAATTAATTTTAATAAATTAAATTTAATAAATAAATATTATATGAATAGTATATTTTTTAGTATAGGAAGAAGAAAAACATCAGTGGCAAGAGTTTTTAGTAAATCTGGAAACGGTAAAATAATTATTAATGGTATATTCATTGATAAATATTTTTTTTTAAAAAAATTTAAGTTAATAATAATGCAAGTTTTTGGGGTTATTAAGAATAATAATTTTTTAAATAATTATAATTATAATATTACAGTTAGAGGAGGTGGTATTAGCAGTCAATGTATAGCTATTCGTCTAGCTATTAGTAGAATATTATTAAAATTTGATATTAGTTTACGTAAATATTTAAAACCTTTAGGTTTTTTAACCAGAGATTCTAGAATTGTAGAGCGTAAAAAATATGGTTTACGTAAATCTCGTTGTCGTCATCAATATTCTAAGCGTTAAATATATTTTATGTCTATATATTTGAGTCCTATAATTAAACAATATTTAAATATTAAAAAAAGATATAAAAAGATATTATTGTTTTATCAAATAGGAGATTTTTATGAATTATTTTATGATGATGCTATAAAGATATCTAATTTATTGAATTTAAAATTAACTTTTAAAAAGTTTGTTAAACAAAAAAATGTGCCTATGGCAGGTCTTCCTTTAAAAAGCAGTAAAAGATATATTTTAAAATTAATTAAATTAGGTGAATCTGTTGTTATTTGTAATCAAGTTAATAATAGTCTTAAAAATAAAGATCTTTCTTTAAAGAAAAGAAAAGTTTTTAAAATAATTACTCCAGGTACTATTTCTGAAAGTTATTATATAGGTAAGAAATATGATAATTTAATAAGTTGTATTTATTTATATAATAATATTTATTATTATTCTGTAATAGATATTTTTAGTGGTAAGTTTAATTTATTTAAATTTAAAAATGTAAATGATTTAAAGAGTGAAATTTTTAAAACGAATCCTAAGGAAGTTCTTTATTCAAATAAAAATTTTAATATATTATTAATAAAAAATAAAAATATATTTTATAATAAAATTTCTATAAAATATTTTTCGTATAATAAATCTTTAAAAATTTTATTAAATCATTTTAAGGTTTCTAATTTAAATATTTTTAATATTAGCTTTAACAATATGGGAATTATTCCAGCTGGATGTTTGTTAAAGTATATTAAATTTACTCAATTAGTTAATTTTAAACATATTAATTTAATAAAATATAATAAAAAAAATAAGTATATATTTATTGATTTTAATACAATATCTAATTTAGAATTGATTAGTTCTTTATATAATAATAAAAAAAATTCTTTATTATATTTTTTAGATAAAACGTTAACCCCAATGGGTAGTCGTTTGTTACGAAGATGAATTATAAATCCTATTTTTGATTTTATTAAACTAAAAGATAGGCATTTTATAATGAATATTATTTGGTTATGAAATGATGAGTTAAGGTTTTTTTTAAGAAAAATAGGTGATTTAGAGCGTGTTTTAGGTCGTATTTGTTTAAAAAATGCAGTATTTAAAGATTTATTAAAATTAAATATATTTTTAAAATCTATATTGAATATTATTAAATTATTTAATAAAAAAAAAAATTCTATAAATAGACATAATATATTTCTTTTTTTATATAAAAAATATAATATTTTAAAAAAGATTATTTTTTTAATAAGTTCTTCTATAGAAGAAAAAAGCTTAGATAATAATTTTATAATTAAAAAAGGTTATAGTAAAAAATTAGATAATTTAAGGAAATTTGATAATAGTGTTTATAAATATATTTCTAATATAGAAAATTCTGAAAAAATAAAATATAATATATCAAATTTACATATTATTTATAGTAAATTAGATGGTTATTATATACAAATTAATAAAAAAGATTTTAATTTAATACCTAGTCATTATATAAAAATTAAATCTTTAAAAAATCATATAAGATTTTTTTTTACTGAATTAAAAGAATTTGAAATTAAAGTTCTTTATAATAGAAAAAAAATAATAATATTAGAAAGTAAAATTTTTAATAAAATTATAAAAAAAATTATTTTTTATATTGTAGATTTACAAATTATATCTAAATATTTAGCTAAATTAGATGTTTTGTCTAGTTTTGTTTATATAGCTATTCATTATAATTATAAAAAGCCTAAATTTAAAAAATATTCTTATATTTATTTTAAAGATAGTCGTCATCCTGTTTTAGAAAATTATTTGGATGATAAATTTATTAGTAATGATTTTTTTATCGATAATAAATTTGTTAGAACTTTGTTTATAACAGGTCCTAATATGGGAGGTAAAAGTACGTATATGAGGCAAATAGCTATTATTTGTATAATGGGTTGCATAGGTAGTTATTTACCTGTTACTAAAGCTTATATTGGAATTATAGATAAAATTTTGACCAGAATAGGATTTTCTGATGATATTATGGATAATAAATCAACTTTTATGGTTGAGATGTCTGAAATTTCTTATATTATAAATAATGCAACTAAAAATAGTTTAATATTAATTGATGAAATGGGTCGTGGTACATCTTTTTATGAAGGTATGGCCTTATCTTGGTCTTGTTTAAATTATATATCTAAATATATAAAATGTATAACTTTGTTTTCAACTCATTTTTTTGAAATTTTGAATATAGGAAATTTATATAAAAATATAAAAAAAATTTATTTTAATTATATAAAAGTAAATAATAATATTATTTTTTTATATAAAATCAAAGAGGGTTATTGTAATAATAGTTGTTCTTTTTATGTTGCTAAAAAAACTGGATTACCAAAAATAATTATTAAAACATCATTAATATTATTTAAAAAATTTAAAAAAAATTTTAATTTGTTAAATAAATATTAAAAAATATTATATAAAGATTTTATTTAAAAATAAAAATATATTAATTTAATTAAAATTATTAAGAATTTTAATTTTAATATTCTGTAAAATATTTTATTAATTAATTAATAAAAATAAAAAAATTTATATAAACAATAAAAATAAAGTAATATATTATGCGTAATTATGAAATTGTATATTTAGTTTATCCGGATAAAACTATGTATATTAAAAATATAGTTAGTTATTATACTAATTTTATAAATAAAAAAGAAGGTAAAATACATAGGTTAGAAGATTGAGGATTAAAATATTTATCTTATAGTATTAAAAATGTTTATAAAGCTCATTATATATTAATGAATATAGAAATTAATAAAATTTATATAAATGATATAGAAAAAAATTTTAAATTAAATGATAGTATTTTAAGATTTATAATTTTGAAGAAAGAAAATATAATATTAAATTCTTCTATTATGAATAAAAAAATAAATAAATTAAGTTTAAATTTATTAAATAAATAGAGTAATTTTGTTATATAAAGGTTTATTAAATATGTTTAATTTTAATAAGAAAAAAAATTTAAATATTATTAATAAAAAATTTAATAATATAGATTATAAAAATATAGATATATTAAAACAATATCTTACAGATTGTAATAAGATTCTACCTAGTAGAATAACTGGTATATCAGCTAAATATCAAAGAAAATTATCTAAGGCTATAAAAATAGCTAGATATTTATCTTTATTGCCATATACTGATTTACATAAATAATTTAATATGGTTTATATAATAAATAATGGTTATTTTAAAAACTAAAGTTATAGTAATAGATTCTAAATTTGCTCCTATAGGAAGTATTTTAAATGTAAAATTAGGATATGCTAGAAATTATTTGGTACCTTATGGAAAGGCTATATATGCTACTAAAAGTAATATTATAAATTTTAAAAGAAAACATAAAAATATTACTAAAGTAATAGATTTTAATAAATTATTAAATAAAATTAATTCAATTTTACCTATAAATTTAGAATTGAGGTGTGATAAAAATAATAAATTATTTGGTTCTATTAAAGATATAGATATTAAAAATATTATTTTTGAGAAATTAAATATAAAAATTTCTAAAAAATTTATTTTATTAACTAATGGTCCTATTAAATATATAGGTAATTATAATATAAAAATAAAGTTATATAAAAAATATATTGTTAATTTTTTAATTAATATAAAACCTTTAAATTAATAATAAATTTTTTTTAAAAAAAATATAAATATTGCTTGTATTATAGTTAGTTTGTTGATATATTAGATAAACGTATTTAATAATTAATTATTAATTATTGAATTAATAATTAATTTGTTCTTTACAATAAATAATTTTTTGTAGATATATTTTAAATTACATATATTTAAGAATATCTAATTTTTAAGTATAGTCAGTTTGTTTTGAAGAGTTTGATCATGGCTCAGATTGAACGCTAGCGGCAAGCTTAACACATGCAAGTTGAACGGCAACATAGAAAATTATTTAATTTTAATTTTTTGATGGCGAGTAGCGTACGGGTGAGTAATATCTGAGAATCTGCCTTAAGGAGAAGGATAACATTTGGAAACGAATGCTAATACTTCATGATTGTTATATATTATATATATTATATATAATATATATAAATATAATTAAAGGTAGGGGATTTATATATTAAAAATTTTTAATATATTTATATATTTATTATATTTTTAATATTTTAAACCTTATGCCTTAAGATGAGCTCAGAGAAGATTAGTTAGTAGGTAAGGTAAAAGCTTACCTAGGCTTTGATCTTTAGCTGGTCTGAGAGGATAACCAGCCACACTGGAACTGAGATACGGTCCAGACTCCTACGGGAGGCAGCAGTGGGGAATATTGCACAATGGGGGAAACCCTGATGCAGCTATGTCGCGTGTATGATGAAGGCCTTAGGGTTGTAAAGTACTTTCAGTAGGGAAGAAGAAATATATAATAATACTATATATTTTTGACGTTACTTACAGAAGAAGCATCGGCTAACTCCGTGCCAGCAGCCGCGGTAATACGGGGGATGCAAGCGTTAATCGGAATTACTGGGCGTAAAGAGCATGTAGGTGGTTTAGTGTGTTAGGTGTGAAATCCATGAGCTTAACTTATGAATTGCATTTAAAACTATTAAACTAGAGTATCGTAGAGGAAGGTGGAATTCCAGGTGTAGCGGTGAAATGCGTAGATATCTGGAGGAATATCAGTGGCGAAGGCGGCCTTCTGGGCGAATACTGACACTTAAGTGCGAAAGCGTGGGGAGCAAACAGGATTAGATACCCTGGTAGTCCACGCTGTAAACGATGTCAACTTGAAGGTTGTAATTTTATATTATGACTTTCGTAGCTAACGCGTTAAGTTGACCGCCTGGGGAGTACGGCCGCAAGGTTAAAACTCAAATGAATTGACGGGGGCCCGCACAAGCGGTGGAGCATGTGGTTTAATTCGATGCAACGCGAAGAACCTTACCTGGTCTTGACATCCAACGAATTTTACAGAAATGTAAAAGTGCTTTTAAGAACGTTGTGACAGGTGCTGCATGGCTGTCGTCAGCTCGTGTTGTGAAATGTTGGGTTAAGTCCTGTAACGAGCGCAACCCTTATTCTTTGTTGCCATCAGGTAATGCTGGGAACTCAAAGAAGACTGCCAATGATAAGTTGGAGGAAGGTGAGGACGACGTCAAGTCATCATGGCCCTTATGACCAGGGCTACACACGTGCTACAATGGTATATACAAAGGGCAGCAAACCTGCGAAGGCAAGCGAATCTCATAAAGTATATCTTAATTCGGATTGAAGTCTGCAACTCGACTTCATGAAGCTGGAATCGCTAGTAATCGCGAATCAGAATGTCGCGGTGAATACGTTCTCGGGCCTTGTACACACCGCCCGTCACACCATGGGAGTGTGTTGCAAAAGAAATAAATAATTTAACCTTTTTTAGGAAATAGTTTATCACTTTGTGATGCATGACTGGGGTGAAGTCGTAACAAGGTAACCGTAGGGGAACCTGCGGTTGGATCACCTCCTTATTAAGTATTAAGTATTTTGTAATTAATTTTATATCTACAATAATTATTTTTTTTTATGAGTTATGTCCTCTTCGTCTAGAGGTTAGGACATCGCTCTTTCACGGCGGCAACAGGGGTTCGAATCCCCTAGAGGACGTGTTAAGTTCTAAAAAATTTTTAGACATTTTAAAATTGTGAAGTTAAGTAATTAAGCGTATATGATGGATGCCTTGGCAATCAGAGGCGATGAAGGACGTGTAAATCTGCGATAAGTGTCGATGAGTTGATAAAAAACATTATAGTCGATAATTTCCGAATGGGGCAACCTAATATAAGTAATGTTATATTATTATTAATTGAATACATAGATTAATAAAGCGAACCAGGTGAACTGAAACATCTAAGTAACCTGAGGAAAAGAAATCAATTGAGATTCTCTTAGTAGTGGCGAGCGAAAAGGGAAAAGCTAGGAATATTATATTAAATAATTGTATTAATAGAATAATTTGGAAAAATTAACGAAACAAGGTGATAGTCCTGTATATAAAAATATTTTTATTTATTTATTCTGTTAAGTAGAACGAGACACGAGAAATCTTGTTTGAAGATAGGGGGACCATCCTCTAAAGCTAAATACTACTGATTGACCGATAGTGAACTAGTACCGTGAGGGAAAGGTGAAAAGAACCCCGGTTAGGGGAGTGAAATAGAACCTGAAATCATATACGTACAAGCTGTAGGAGCGCTTATTAGTTTGTTTAAGCGTAACTGCGTACCTTTTGTATAATGGGTCAGCGAGTTATATTTTGTAGCAAGGTTAACTTTTTAAAAGGTAGCCAAAGGGAAACCGAGTCTTTATAGGGCGTTAGTTGCAGGATATAGACCCGAAACCCGGTGATCTAACTATGAGCAGGTTGAAGATAAAGTAAAATTTATTGGAGGACCGAACTGACTGATGTTGAAAAATCAGCGGATGACTTGTGGTTAGGGGTGAAAGGCCAATCAAACCGGGAGATAGCTGGTTCTCCTCGAAAACTATTTAGGTAGTGCCTTATGAATTAATCTTTTGGGGTAGAGCACTGTTTCAGTTAGGGGATCTACCAGATTTACCAATCTGACGCAAACTCCGAATACGAAAGAATTTTATCATAGGAGACACACATTGGGTGCTAAGATCCAATGTGGAAAGGGAAACAGCCCAGATCGCTAGTTAAGGTCCCTAAATTATAATTAAGTGGGAAACGAAGTGAGAAGGCTTAGACAGCTAGGATGTTGGCTTAGAAGCAGCCATCATTTAAAGAAAGCGTAACAGCTCACTAGTCTAGTCGTCTTGCGCGGAAGATTTAACGGGGCTAAATTATATACCGAAACTGCGACAATAATATTTATTGTTTGATATTATTGGGTAGAGGAGCGTTCTGTAAGTCGTTGAAGATATATTGTAAAATATATTGGAGATATCAGAAGCGAGAATGCTGACATAAGTAACGATAAAGTAGGTGAAAAACCTACTCGCCGAAAAACTAAGGTTTCCTACCCAACGTTAATCGGGGTAGGGTTAGTCGATACCTAAGGCGAGGCTGAAAAGCGTAGTCGATGGATAACAGGTTAATATTCCTGTACTTAATATTATTGTGATGGAATGACGAAGTAGGTTAGGTTATCCAAATATTGGATTGTTTGGTTTAAGTGTGTAGATAAATATTTAGGAAAATCCGAATATTATATATATCGAGACATGAAAACGAAAATCTTAAAAGATTTAAGTAATTTATACCACGCTTCCTAGAAAATTTTCTAAACGTATAATTAATATTAAATCGTACTATAAACCGACACAGGTGGTTAGGTAGAGTATACTAAGGCGCTTGAGAGAACTCGGGTAAAGGAACTAGGCAAAATAGTGCCGTAACTTCGGGAGAAGGCACACTGATATTAGGTGAAAAAATTTACTTTTTAGCCGAATTCAGTCGAAGATAAATGCTGGCTGCAACTGTTTATTAAAAACACAGCACTGTGCAAACACGTAAGTGGAAGTATACGGTGTGATGCCTGCCCGGTGCCGGAAGGTTAATAAAGGAGGTTAAAATATATATAATAATATATATTTGAAGCTTTTAATTGAAGCCCCGGTAAACGGCGGCCGTAACTATAACGGTCCTAAGGTAGCGAAATTCCTTGTCGGGTAAGTTCCGACCTGCACGAATGGCATAATGATGGCCAGACTGTCTCTACCCGAGACTCAGTGAAATTGAATTTGCTGTGAAGATGCAGTGTACCTGCGGCAAGACGGAAAGACCCCGTGAACCTTTACTATAGCTTAATATTGAATGTGAATTATTAATGTGTAGAATAAGTGGGAGACAATGAAGTAAAAACGCAAGTTTTTATGGAGTCAACAGTGAAATACCACTCTTTAATTTTTTATATTCTAACCATTAACCGTTATCCGGTTATGGGACAATGTTTGGTGGGTAGTTTGACTGGGGCGGTCTCCTCCTAAAGAGTAACGGAGGAGTACAAAGGTCAGCTAATTACGGATGGAAATCGTAATTTTAGTATAAAGGCATAAGCTGGCTTAACTGCGAGCGTGACAGCGCAAGCAGATGCGAAAGCAGGTCTTAGTGATCCGATAGTACTGTATGGAAGGGCTATCGCTCAACGGATAAAAGGTACTCCGGGGATAACAGGCTGATATCGCCCAAGAGTTCATATCGACGGCGGTGTTTGGCACCTCGATGTCGGCTCATCACATCCTGGGGCTGTAGTCGGTCCCAAGGGTATGGCTGTTCGCCATTTAAAGTGGTACGCGAGCTGGGTTTAGAACGTCGTGAGACAGTTCGGTCCCTATCTGCCGTAGGCGTAGGAAATTTGAAGGGATCTGCTCCTAGTACGAGAGGACCGGAGTGGGTGTACCTCTGGTGTTCGGGTTGTTGTACCAACAGCATTGCCCGGTAGCTAAGTACAGAAAAGATAAGTGCTGAAAGCATATAAGCGCGAAACTTACCCTAAGATTAAATTTCCCAGAAAATTTTAATTAAATTTTCCTAAAGGGTTGTCATAGACTATGACTTTGATAGGTCAGGTGTGTAAGCATAGTAATATGTTAAGCTAACTGATACTAATTACCCGTGAGTCTTAACTTCACAATTTTAAGATGTTTAAAATTTTTTATTATATCTGGCGACAATAGCGTAATGGAACCACCTGATACCATTCCGAACTCAGAAGTGAAATATTATGGCGCTGATGGTAGTATAAGTTTTTCTTATGTGAGAGTAAGTAATCGCCAGGTATGTAATTTTAATAATTAATAAATTTAGGTGCGATAGTTCAGTTGGTTAGAATACCAGCCTGTCACGCTGGGGGTCACGGGTTCGAGTCCCGTTCGTACCGGTTTTAAAAAATAAAAATTTTTATATGAATGTAGTAAATTATAAAAATAATTTAATATGAATTGATTTAGAAATGACAGGTTTAAATCCTAAAATTCATAGAATTATAGAGATAGCAACATTAATAACAGATAATAATTTATCTATTTTAGATATAGGACCAAATTTAGTAATTAAACAAAAGAAAAAGCATTTATCTAAAATGAATTCTTGATGTTTGAAAGTTCATAATAGAAGTGGTTTATTAAAATTGGTACATAATAGTGTAATAAATGAATGTTATGCAGAAACTTTAACATTACAATTTTTACAAAAATGAGTTAAATATAAATCTTCACCTATATGTGGTAATACAGTATCTCAAGACAGAAGATTTTTATTTAAATATATGCCTAGATTAGAAGATTTTTTTCATTATAGATACATAGATGTTAGTTCTTTAAAAGAGTTATTTAATAGATGAATTCCTAATTTTAATAATTTTTTTAAAAAAAAAAAATTTAAACATAGTGCTTTATATGATATTAAACAATCTGTTTTAGAATTAAAATATTATAAAAGTTTTTTAATTAATTATAAATAATTAATATTGCGGAAATAGCTCAATTGGTAGAGTATAACCTTGCCAAGGTTATGGTTGCGAGTTCGAATCTCGTTTTCCGCTTTTTATATTATAAATAATAAATAATAAATATTTAAAAAATTTGTTTTAAAATTATTTAATTATATATTAATTATAATTAATAACATAAAAATTATAAAATTTGTTTTTGTTATTTTATTATAAATTGTAAATATAAAAATTTTTTTAATATAGTAAAGTTTACATAAATAATATTAAAATTTAAAATTTATAATTATAATATTTTTTTAAAATATAAATAAAAATTTTTATATTTTTAATTTTAAATTTATTATAATATATTTAAAATTAAGTTTTTAAAAAAAAAAATTGATAATTAATTTTTAAATAAATTTATTTATAACATATTATGTATAATAAAATAAAATTATTACCTGAAGATACTATTAATAAATTATCTCAAGGAGAATCTTTATGAAAATTATTTCATATAATTAAAGAATTATTAGAAAATAGTTTAGATGCTAAATCAAATTTAATTAAATTATATTTTATAAATAAAGGTATTAGTTTGATTAAGCTCATAGATAATGGAATAGGTATGGATAAAAATAATTTATTAAATAGTATTAAAAGGAATTATACTAATAAAATATATTTATATGATGATTTAAATAATCTTAAATATTTTGGATTTAGAGGTTTATCTTTGTATTATATTAGTATAATGTCATATTTTAAAATTATATCTAAAAATATAAGTTCTGAAATAGGTTGATGTTTATATAATTATTTGTATAAAAATATTGTATTATTTAATATTAAACCTATTCCCTCTAATTTAGGTACTATTGTTTTTTTAAAAAAAATATTTTTTAATATTAAATTTAAAAGACAAGAATTATTAAATAATATTAATAAAGAATGATATTTATTAAATAATTTTTTAAATAAATTTATTATTTGTAATTATAAAACTTCTTTTTATATTTATAGTAATAAAAAACTATATAAAAAATATATATATATAAATAATTGTAAAAAAGTTAATATATTAAATGTTATTTCTAGTATATATGGAAATAAGTTTATAGAAAATAATATATATATAAATTTATATACTGATTTTTGATTATGTTATGGATTTTTTTTTATTAATTTTAATAAAAATTCAAAAATTAAAATTATTTTTTTAAATAAAAGGTTAATAGATAGTAAAAATATTTTATTTTATATTTTTAATAAATTTTTAAAAGGTTTTTTATTAGAAAAATTTTTTAATATTTCTTATATATTATATTTTTTTATAGATTATAAATATATTAATATAAATATTAATAATATTAAAACTTTAATAGATTTTAAAAATATTAATATATTATATAAAAGTATTTATTCAAATCTATTACTTTATTTTAAAAGGAAGAATATTTTTAGTAATATTGAAAAATTATTTATTTATAAAAACAGAAAAAAATGTAAAAATAATAATATTAATTTATATTTAAAAGAAGTTAATAAAAAAAATTATTTACAGTATTTTTTAATACATTTTGGTAAAATTATTACATTTATATCACATAAATATTTAATTACTATTAAAAAAAAAAAAGTAATATTAACAAATATAAATTATATTTTTTATTATATTAATTATTTTGTTTTTAAAAATAAATTACTTAATTTTATTTGATTAAATAATATATCATTGGAAATTAATATTAATTTAATTATTAATAATAATTTTGATTTTATAAAATTTTTGTATAAATTAGGTATTTACATTATATATATTAATTCAAATATATTAAAAATTTATAAAATACCTATGTATTTAATAAATATTAATTTAAAAAAATTTTTATTTAATTTAATATTATTTATTAATAAAAATATTAATCAAAAGAATTTATATAATAAAATAATTTATTGATTTATGAATTTTATATTTTTAAATAAAGTTTTAAATACAAATACTTCTATAATTTTAATTACTAATTTTTGTAAAATTATTAAATTTATAAAATTTGATAAAAATTTTTTTAAAATTATTGATTTATATAATTTAATTTCTTATATAAAGAAATTTAGTAAAAATAAATAAATATATATTATGTTTTTATATAAATTTAATAATAATAATGTTTTTTGTTTATTAGGTCCAACTACAGTAGGTAAAAGTGATATTTCATTAAGATTAATAAAACTTTTTTCTTTTGAAATTGTTAGTATTGATTCTGCTTTAATATATAAATTTATGGATATAGGTACTGATAAACCATCTATTAATAATTTAAAATTATTTAAACATAAATTAGTAAATATTTTAGATCCTAAAAATATTTATACATTAAATAAATTTTTTAGTGATATTAATAAAATATTATATAAAATAATTTATGTAAAAAAAAAAATTCCTTTGTTAGTAGGTGGAACTATGATGTATTATAATATATTATTTGAAGGTTTATCGTTATTACCTAGTTCTAATAATTATGTACGACAATATATAAAGTTTTTAATTAAACAATATGGTAATTTTTTTGTATATAATATGTTAAAAACTTTAGATAATAAAGTGGCTTTAAAAATACATTTTAATGATACATATAGAATAATACGTAATTTAGAAATTTTTATTTGTTCTGGAGGTTATAAAAGTTCGTTTTTAAAAAAGAAATTAAAATTTAAGTTAAATTTAAATTTTATTAAAATAATTATTTTATTTAAAGATATACAAAATTATGTTATTTGCATAAAAAATAGATTTTATAATATGTTAAAATTGGGTTTTAAAAAAGAAGTACTACGTTTATATAATAGAAGTGATTTAAATATTAATAGTCCATCTATTAAATGTATAGGATATTATCAAATGTGATTATATTTAGATTTTAAAATTTCATATTGTAATATGATTAAAAATAGTATAAAATCTACAAAATATTTAGTTAAAAAACAATTAAAATGATTAAAAAGATGATATAAAAAAAGTTTTATTGTTTATAGAGATAAAAAAGATTATTTTGATAAAATAAAGAATTATATTAAATATTTTATTTAAATTAATATTTAGTTGTATTATGAACTTTTTTTTTATTTAATTTATAAATTAAAAAATTATTATATTATGATAAATAATAATTTTAATATTAATACTAAATGTTTAGTAATATATATTAAAGACTATAATAGTAATAATGATATAGATATTAATGAATTTCAAAAATTAATTAGTTCTTATAATTTAGTAATTAAGAAATTTATTAAATGTATTATTAAAAATCCGAGTAGTAAGTATTATTTTAAAATTGGTAATTTATGTAAGTTTAAATTATTAATAAATAAATATAAATTATTTACTTTAGTTTTAAATAAAACTATTAAAATTAATCAAGAACGTAATTTAATTAAATATTTAAAATGTAATATTTTAGATCGAACTAAAATTATTTTAAATATTTTTAAAGAACGAGCTAATACTTATTTTGGAAAATTACAAGTAAAATTAGCTTATTTAAAATATTTAAGTACTAGATTAGTAAAAAGATGAAGTCATTTAGAAAGACAAAGGGGGGGGTTAAAAAGTATATCAGGTCCTGGTGAAAAACAGATAGAATTAGATAAAAGAATAATAAAAAAGAATATTGAATTAATAAACAAAAAATTATATAAAATAAAATCACAAAAAGATAAAAGTCAAAAATTAAGAAAATTATCTAATATTTATACAGTATCATTAGTAGGATATACAAATTCTGGAAAATCAACATTATTTAATATATTAACAAATTCTAATTTTGAACCTAAACAATTTATATTTAGTACATTAGAAACTTATATAAGAAAAGTTAAAATTTCTAATTTAGTAAATAGAAATTTATTAATATTAGATACTATTGGTTTTATTAAGGACATTCCTTCTATTATTTTAAAAGCTTTTGAATCCACATTAAGTGAAATAAATAATTCAAATTTAATTTTACATGTTGTAGATATATCTGATATATATTTTAATAAATATATTATAATAGTTAATAAAATTTTAGAAAAAATTTTAAATAAATATATACCTGTAATACAAATTATGAATAAAATTGATAAAATTAAAACTTTAAAACCTAAAGTAATATTTAATAAAAATTATAAAATTTTTATTTCAGCTAAATATAATTTGGGAATTAAATATATTTTTAAGTATATAAATAAATTTTTTTTACATAATTTTTCTATATATAATATTAATATAAGTATAGATAAGTATTTAATAATTAAAAATTTTTTATATAGAAATAATTTTATAATAAGTGAAAAAAGTAAAGACGGAAAATTATTTTATTTAAAAATTAAATTTAATAAAATAGATGTAACTAGATTTTTAAAAAAATATCCTTTTATGTATGAAAGTTTAAAAAAATAAAATATGAAACAAAATAATATATTTTATGGTATTAATGTAATTAAAAATTTAATTATATATAAATTTAATTATATTAAATTTATATGTATGTTAAAAGATAGGAAAGATATAAGATTTAATATTATAAAAAATATAGCTAAAAAATTTTTTATTAAAATAAATTTTGTTAATAAAAATTATTTTAATTTTATTTCTTATAAATATAACCATCAGGGAATTATTGCATATACTAGATCATATATGTTTAATTTTAAATATAAAAATTTTATAGATTATTTAAAAAGTCAAAAAAAAAATAAAAAATCTATAAAAATTTTAATTTTAGATCGTATTAATAATCCATATAATTTAGGTTCATGTATTAGGACAGCGGTAGGTATAGGAATTAATATTATTATAATAAGTAAAAAATATTCAGTTTCTATTTATAATAATTTGGTACATAAAACTTCTTCAGGTGCAATATATAAAATTTTAATTTTAGAATGTAATAATATATTAAATATTTTATCTGTTCTTAAGTTATATGATTTTTATATAATAGGAACTTGTTTAAAGTCACATAATTACTTATATAATAATAAATTTATTAAAAAATATACAAATATTGTAATATTATTAGGGTCTGAAAACAAAGGTATAAAAAATAATATTAAAAATCAATGTGATTTATTATTAAAGATTCCAATTAAAACAATTAATTCTTTTAATGTTTCTGTTGCAAATGGTATAATATTGTATACATTGTTTAATGATACATTATAATAAAATATCACCTTCTTTAAAGAATAAAGGTTTTGAATTAAAGAATTCATGTATTTTCATTTTTCGTCTATTATTAATTTGTATAATTATAATTTTTAAAATATAATTACCAGTTTGTATTTTTAAATATTTTCTATTATAAGTAATAATTTGACCTATATTATATTTATATTTTTTTTTATATATTTTTGCTTTTCAAATAAATATATTATTATTTTTATAATAAAAAAATGTTTTGGGTCAATTATAATATGCTCTTATTTGACTTTCTATTTTTTTAGCTGATAATCTTCAATTTATTTTTCCGTCTTTTTTATTAATTTTTTTACTATAAGTAGCTAATTTTTCATTTTGTTTATATAAAATTATTTTTTTATTATATATTTTATATAAAATATTAATAATTATTTTATTACTTAATAAAGTTAATTTTTTATATAAACTATTATAAGTTTCTTTTTTATTAATTTTACATATTTTTTGGAAAACAATTTTTCCTTTATCTATATATTTGTTTATTTTAATAATTGTTATACCAGATATTAAATCATTATTTAATAGTGTATATTGTATTGGTGATGGGCCTCTTCATTTAGGTAATAATGATGGGTGTATATTATAGCAACCTAATTTAGCAATTTTAAAAAATTTTTTTGATAAAATTATTCCAAAAGCTATTATTAATATAATATCTATTTTACTAAATTTTAATATTTTATGAAATATTTTATTTATATCCTGAGAATTTTTTACATTAAATATTTTTATTTTATGATTTTTAATTATTTTTTTAATATTATTATTTTTAGTAATAATGCATATTATATTAAAGTTTTTATTTTTTATAATATTATTAAATTGATAATATGCAAATTTTGGAGTTCCAATTAATACAATATTTATTTTTTTATTTAAAATCATATTTTAAATTATGTATCTAATATTAATTTACCATTTAAGTGATCAATTTCATGTTGTATACATACAGCATATAAATTTTTAAATTTTAATTTTAAAAATTTTCCATATATATTAAATGTTTTAATATATATTTCATTATATCTTAATTTATCATAAGTTTTATTTTTAATTGATAAACAAGATTCTTTAGTTTTTATTAAATTATTTTGTTTAATAATTATAGGGTTTATTAGATATATTTTATTATTATTAATATTTATAACAATTATAGATTTTTTTATATTAACTTGATTAGCAGCTAATCCAACCCCATTGTAATAATCCATTGTTTTAAACATATTATTAATATAATAATTTAATTTATAAGTATTAAAATTTGTTACTGTTTTTGTAATTTTACGAAGTTTTTTATTTGGATATGTAATTAATTTTAATATAGACATTTTTATTAAAAAATATGTATTAATATAAAAATTAAAAATATTATATTAAATATACCCAAGGAGGGATTCGAACCCACACAGTTAAATTAACTAAGGGATTTTAAGTCCCTTGTGTCTACCTTTCCACCACTTGGGCTAATTTAAAAAGTAATAATAAAATTACTAAAGGCGTGTCTCGGAATTGAACCGAGTTCTATGGGTTTGCAATCCATTGCATTACCAATTTGCTAACACGCCTTAATAATTATTTATTTTATAATATTTTTTTTAAAAAATAAAATATTTTTTTTTTTTTAAATATATTATATAATTTTATATAATATATATGATTATAAATGAAATTAATTTAATATTATATATTTTTTTTAATTTTTTAAATAAATTTAAATGGATTTTTTTATGATATGGTAACTATTAATCAATTAGTAAGAAACCCAAGAAGGAAAAAAAATATTAAAAATAATGTTCCTGCGCTATCTAAATGCCCTCAACGTAGAGGAGTGTGTGTAAAAGTATATACGACTACTCCTAAAAAACCTAATTCAGCTTTACGTAAAGTTTGTAGAGTGCGTTTAACAAATAATATGGAAGTAACTGCATATATTCCTGGTGAAGGTCATAATTTGCAAGAACATTCAGTTGTTTTAATAAGAGGGGGGAGAGTTAAAGATTTGCCTGGTGTAAGATATCATGTTATTAGAGGGGCATTAGATTGTATGGGAGTAAAAAATAGAAGTAATTCTAGATCTAAATATGGATCAAAAAAGAAAAAATAATAATTAATTATATTTAAGGATAGTTATGTCACGTCGTAATTTGTCTACTAATATAAGAAATATTATACCTGATATAATATATAATTCTGAATTAGTAACTAAATTTGTAAATTTATTAATGTTAAGTGGTAAAAAATCAATTGCAGAAAAAATATTATATAAAGCGTTAAATATTATAGAAAATAAATTAAATAAAAATAAAATTGAATTATTAGAAACTGCTATAAATAATGTTAAACCTATTGTAGAAATTAAAACGAGAAGAGTTGGAGGGACTACTTATCAAATTCCTGTTGAAGTAAGACCAACAAGGGGTAATACATTAGCAATTAGATGAATTATATTATCTGCAAGACAAAGATCTTGTAAAAAAATGTTTTTAAAATTAGCTGATGAATTATTTGAGGCTGTAAACAATAAAGGTTTATCAGTAAAAAAACGCGATGAAGTACATAGAATCGCAGAAGCTAATAAAGCCTTTGCGCATTATAGATGATAATTAATAAAATAAGTTTAAAGATAAAGAGGATGTAATTTTATGACGCGTAAAACTTCTATATCTAAATATAGAAATATAGGAATTAGTGCTCATATAGATGCTGGTAAAACTACAACAACAGAACGTATTTTGTTTTATACAGGAGTAAATTATAAAATTGGTGAAGTCCATGATGGAACAGCAACAATGGATTGAATGGAACAAGAACAAGAAAGAGGAATTACTATAACTTCAGCATCTACTACAGCTTTTTGATCAGGGACTTTTAATCAATATAATACTCATAGAATTAATATTATTGATACTCCTGGGCATGTAGATTTTACTATTGAGGTAGAAAGATCTATGAGAGTTTTAGATGGTGCAATAATGATATATTGTGCTGTTGGTGGAGTTCAACCTCAATCTGAAACGGTATGAAGACAAGTTAATAAATATAAAGTACCTCGTATTGCTTTTATTAATAAAATGGATAGAATAGGAGCTGATTATTATAAAGTTGTAAATGATATTGAAAAAAAATTTAAAATAAGAGTATTACCTATTCAATTACCTATAGGAAAAGAAAATGAATATATTGGGGTTATAGATTTAGTAAATATGAAGTCTGTTATATGAAATGATAATAATGGTTTAGATTTTAATGTTAATGAATTAGATAAAGATTTATTAAATATATCTTTAAACTGAAGAAATAAAATATTAGAATTTACAGCAGATTCTTCTGATGAATTAATGTTTAAATATTTAAATGAAATTAATTTTACTAATAGAGAAATTAAATGTGCTTTAAGAAATAAAGTATTAAACAATGAAGTTTTATTAGTTACATGTGGTTCAGCATTTAAAAACAAAGGTATTCAACTTTTATTAGATAGTATAATAGATTATTTGCCTTCTCCTAAAGATACTAAATATATATATGGATTAAATATTAAAGATAATAATATTGTTTTAAGTCGTAAAACTAATGATAAAGATCATTTTTGTGCATTAGCTTTTAAAGTTGCCAATGATCCATATGTAGGTAATTTAACATTTTTAAGAATTTATTCAGGTTATATAAAAACTGGTGATATGGTTTTAAATGCTAGTAAAAATCAGAAAGAAAGAATAGGAAGAATTGTACAAATGCATGCTAATAAAAAAGAAGAACTTAAAGCAATTTATGCAGGAGATATTGCTGCTGCATTAGGTTTAAAAAATGTTTTTACTGGTGATACTTTATGTGCAGTAGATAAACCTATAATTTTAGAAAAAATAGAATTTCCTAATCCTGTTATTTCTATATCTTTAGAACCTAAAACTAAAATTGATCAAGAAAAGATGGGAGTTGCTATATCTAGATTATTAAAAGAAGATCCTTCTTTTATTAGTTTTTTTGATGAAGAATCGAATCAAACAATAATTTCTGGTATGGGAGAGTTACATTTAGAGATTATAGTTGATAGAATGAAAAGAGAATTTAATGTTCATTGTAATATAGGAACCCCGCAAGTAGCTTATAGAGAAACTATAGTTAATGGAGTAAAAAATATAGAAGGAAAATATATTAGGCAAACAGGTGGTAGAGGTCAATATGGTCATGTTGTTATAGATTTATTACCATTAAATAAAAAAGAATTAAATTTAGCATCTAATGGTTATTTATTTATTAATGATATTAAAGGTGGTGTAATCCCATATGAATATATTTCTGCAATTGATAAAGGGATACAAGAACAATTAAAGGTTGGTCCATTGGCTGGATATCCTGTGGTTAATATTAAAGTAAGATTATTTTTTGGTTCATATCATGATGTAGATTCTTCAGAAATAGCATTTAAAATGGCTGCCTCTATTGCTTTTAAAGATGCTTTTTTGAAATCAAATCCTATATTGTTAGAACCTATTATGAAAGTGGAAGTGGAAACTCCAGAAAAATATATGGGGGATGTAATAGGTGATTTAAATAAAAGAAGAGGTATAATAGATAGTATTAGTGATGTAATGTTAGGTAAAATTATAAAATCTTATATACCTTTGTCTGAGATGTTTGGTTACGCAACTGATTTAAGATCTCAAACTCAAGGTAGAGCTTTATATACTATGGAGTTTTATAAATATAAAAAGGCTCCTGATAATATTTGTAAAAATATAATAAATATTAATAAATAATTTAAGCAATAAAAGGTAAAATAAATATGTCTAAGAAAAAATTTGAACGATCTAAAATACATTTAAATGTAGGTACTATAGGTCATGTAGACCATGGCAAAACTACATTAACATCTGCTATTACTACAGTGTTGGCTACTAAATATGGTGGAGAAGCTAGAGCATTTTATCAAATTGATAATGCTCCTGAAGAAAAAGAGAGAGGTATAACTATTAATACTTCTCATGTTGAATATGATACTTTAAAAAGACATTATGCTCATGTAGATTGCCCAGGACATGCTGATTATATTAAAAACATGATTACTGGTGCTGCTCAAATGGATGGAGCAGTTTTAGTTGTTGCAGCTACTGATGGTCCTATGCCTCAAACAAGAGAACATATTTTATTAGCAAGACAAGTAGGGGTGCCTTATATTGTTGTTTTTTTAAATAAATGTGATATGGTTGATGATTTGGAATTATTAGAATTAGTAGAAATGGAAATTAGAGATATTTTAACTCAATATGAATTTCCTGGTGATGATACTCCTATAATTCGTGGTTCTGCTTTAAAAGCATTAGAAGGTATAGATATATGAAAAAATAAAATTTTTGAATTAGCTGATGTTTTAGATAATTATATACCAGATCCAATTCGTGATATTGATAAACCATTTTTATTACCTATAGAAGATATTTTTTCTATTTCTGGAAGAGGTACAGTAGTAACTGGAAGGGTAGAAAAAGGTATTATAAAAGTAGGAGAAGAAGTTGAAATAGTGGGTATTAGGCGTACTCAAAAATCTATATGTACTGGTGTAGAAATGTTTAGAAAAATTTTAGATGAAGGTAGAGCAGGAGAGAATGTAGGTATTTTATTAAGAGGTATTAAGAGAGAGGATATTGAAAGAGGTCAAGTATTATCTAAACCAGGATATATTAACCCTCATACTAAATTTGAAGCAAAAGTATATGTTTTATCTAAAGAAGAAGGAGGCCGCCATACTCCATTTTTAAATGGTTATAGACCTCAATTCTATTTTAGAACTACTGATGTTACTGGTACAATAAAATTGCCTGAAGGTATAGAGATGGTTATGCCAGGTGATAATACTAAAATGTTGGTTAAGTTGTTTAGTCCTATAGCTATGGATGAAGGATTAAGATTTGCTATTAGAGAAGGTGGAAGAACAGTAGGAGCAGGAATTGTAAGTAAAATATTAAAATAGTTATTTATATAAAAAAATGAAAAATCAAAGAATTCGTATAAAATTAAAATCTTTTGATCATAGATTAATAGATATTTCAACATGCGAAATTATTGAAACTGCAAAAAAAACTGGAGCACAAGTATGTGGTCCAATACCTTTACCTACAAAAATTGAAAAATTTACTGTTTTAACTTCTCCTCATGTTGACAAAGATGCTAGAGATCAATATGAAATACGTACTCATAAAAGACTAATAGATATAGTTAAACCTACAGAAAGGACAGTAGATGCATTAATGAAGTTAGATTTAGCTTCTGGAGTAGATGTACAAATTAGATTAGGGTAAGTAAGTTATGATTACTTTGATAGGTATAAAAATAGGTATGACTAGAATATTTAATAAAAAAAATGTATCTTTACCTATTACAATAATTAAAATATATAATAATATAATAGTTTTAAAGCAAAATATACATAATAAAAAAAAGATATTAATTACTTTAGAAAAACATTATAAAAAACATATTAATAAATCTGTTAAATGTTTTTTAAATAAACGTAATATTAAATTAGGTATAGGAGGAATGTGGAGTTTACCTTATGTTAAAAATATTCATAAACATATAGGTCAAAAATTAAATATTAGTTTATTAAATAATTTAAAAAAAGTTGATATAACTGGTTATAGTAAAGGTAAAGGATATGCAGGGACTATAAAAAGATGAAATTTTAAATCTCAAGATAAATCACATGGTAATTCATTGTCTCATAGAGCTCCGGGATCAATAGGTCAAAATCAAAGTCCTGGTAGAGTTTTTAAGGGAAAAAAAATGTCTGGTCATATGGGTAATAAAAAAAGAACTGTTCAAAATTTAAATATTATAAATATATATAGTAAAAAAAAATTATTATTAATTAAAGGATCAGTTCCTGGTTTTATTAATAGTTTTTTATATGTTAAATCTTCTATAAAATGTAAATAATTTATAATTAAATATGTATATAAAAGTTTTAAATACTAATAAGAATGTAATATTGTCTAATGATGTTTTTAAACAAATATTTAAAAATTCTTTAGTTCATCAAGTGGTAACATCTATTCAAAATAATAAAAGAAAGGGTAATTCATGTCAAAAATCACGTTCTGAAGTTACTGGATCTAAAAAAAAACCATGACGACAAAAGGGTACTGGTAAAGCGCGCTCAGGTTCTGTTAAAAGTCCTATTTGAAGATCAGGAGGTGTTGCTTTTGCTTCTAAACCTAAAAAATATTATTCTAAAATTAACAAAAAAGTATATAAATTAGCTTTAAAAATGGTTTTATCTAAATTATTAAATAATTCTAATTTGTTTGTTGTAAATGATATATGTATACAAAAACCTAAGACTAAAATTTTTATTAATAATTTTAAATTTATTAATAAATTTAAATGTTTAATTATAGTTAATAATATAGATAAAAATTTATTTTTATCATCACGTAATTTATATAATTTTAAAGTTTGTAATATTAATCATATAAATATTATTGATTTAGTAACATTTCGTAGTGTGGTGTTTACTATTGAGTCTATTAAAAGCATAGAAAGTAGGTTAATCAATGAAGATAATAAATTATAACAAAATTTTATTAAAATTATATTTAAGTTCTAAATTATCTAATAAAATTAAAAATAATAATTTAATGATTTTTAAGGTTAATAAAAAATGTAATAAGTTTCAAATTATTACAGCTTTTAAACAAGCATTTAATGTTAAAGTTAATAAAATTAGAACTTTGATAGTTAAAAAAAGTATTAATAATAAAAAAAATAAAGTTTTTTATATAAAAATTTGAAAAAAGGTATATATTTATTTAGATAAAAAGACTAATATAAACACAATTTAATAAAATAGTATTTATTATGGTAATTATAAAATATAAACCTACTTCTCCTGGTAGAAGACATAAAGTAAAAATTTCAAATAAATTAATATATAAAGGAAAACCTTTTAAATCATTATTAAAAGATAAACGTAAAACTGGAGGTCGTAATAATTATGGTAGAATTACTATGAATCATATTGGAGGAGGTCATAAACAAAGATATAGATTAATAGATTTTAAAAGAGATAAGGAAAATATTTTAGGATATGTTAAACGTATTGAATATGATCCAAATCGCTCAGCTTATATAGCTTTAATTTATTATAAAGACGGGGATAAAAGATATATTTTATGTCCTAAAGATTTATATATAGGAGAAAATATAATTTCTGGTAATAATGTTGATATTAAAATAGGTAATTGTTTACCGTTGGTTAGTATTCCTAATGGGTCTTTGGTTCATAATATAGAATTATTAAAAGGTAAAGGTGGTAAATTAATAAGATCTGCAGGTTCTTATGCTCAAATTATAGTTAAAGACAGTAAATATACTACTTTAAGATTAAAATCTGGTGAATTAAGAAAAGTTAGTTCTTTCTGTAAGGCTACTTTGGGTGAAGTTAGTAATTCAGAACATATGTTAAAGGTATTAGGAAAAGCAGGTTGTAAGCGTTGGTTAGGTGTTCGTCCAACAGTTAGAGGAACAGCTATGAATCCTGTAGATCATCCTCATGGGGGAGGTGAAGGAAGAAATTTTGGAAAACATCCTGTAAGTCCTTATGGTTTAAAAACTAAAGGTAAGAAAACTAGACATAATAAACGTACTAGTAAATTTATAGTTAAACATAGATTTAAAAAGAGATAGAATTATAAATAAATAATAAATAGGTTATATTAATGATTAGATCTTTTAAAAAAGGTCCATATATAGATATACATTTATATAATAAAGTTAAAAAGGTATTATTTAGTAATGATAAAAAACCTATACGTACATGATCTCGTCGTTCTACCATATTACCTAATATGATTGGATTAACTATTTTAGTTTATAATGGTAAATATCATATTCCAGTATATATTACTGAAGAAATGGTAGGACATAAATTGGGTGAATTTTCTCCCACTAGAATATATAAAGGTCATACTGTAGCTGATAAAAAAATTAAAAAATAATATTTTAAATTATAAATTTTTATTATATATAAAATGGAAGTAATAGCAAAATTAAAGTATGTTAGATCATCTTCTTATAAAATTAGATTAGTTGCTAATTTAATAAGAGGAAAAAAAGTAAATATAGCAATGAATATTTTATTATTTACAAAGAAAAAGTCAGCTTTTTTAATTAAAAAAGTTTTAATGTCAGCGATAGCTAATGCTAAAAATAATTATAATTTGAATATAGAAAATTTATGAGTATCTAAAATATATGTTAATAATGGTTCTTTAATAAAGAGAATTTTTCCTAGAGCTAAAGGTAGAATAAATTATATATTAAAGCGTACTAGTCATATTACTGTGTTTGTATCTAATAAAGAAAATATTATTAAAAATATTAAAGGTTATATATAATGGGTCAAAAAGTAAATCCTAATGTTATGAGATTAGGAATAATTAAAATATGAAATTCTAACTGAATATCAGCTAAAAGAGATTTTCCTCTTATTTTATATAATGATTATTTAGTAAGAAAATATTTAATGAAAAAATTATATAGAGCATTGGTATCAAAAATTATTATAGAAAGACCTGCAAAAAGTATTAAAATAACTATATATACAGCTCGTCCTGGAATTGTAATAGGAAAGAAAGGGGAAGATGTGGACAAGTTAAGACAAGAAATTAAATTAATAACAGGAGTACCAACACAAATAAATATTTTTGAAGTTAGAAATCCTGAGTTAGATGCTTTTTTAATATCTTGTAATATAGCAACACAATTGGAAAGACGAATTATGTTTCGTAGAGTTATGAAGAGAGTAATTTCTAATGCTGTTAGATTAGGAGTTAAAGGTATAAAAATAAAAATAAGTGGGAGATTAGGAGGCACTGAAATAGCAAGAAAAGAATGATATAAAGAGGGTCGAATACCTTTGCATACAATAAGAGCAGATATAGATTATGGGTTTAAAGAAGCTTATACTAATTATGGAGTAATAGGAATTAAAGTATGAATATTTAAAGGAGAAATATTAGATAAATATTATTTAGTAAATAATTATTTAAAATCTAATATAAATCGTTTTAAAAGAAAAAAATAAGTTTTAATTAATTAATATTTTATAAATTATTATATATGTTATTACAACCTAAAAGAACTAAATTTAGAAAATTACAAAAAGGACGTAATAGAGGTTATTCACGAGATTGTAAAGTAAATTTTGGGGATTTTGGATTAAAAGCTATATCTAGAGGAAGTATAACAGCTAGACAAATTGAATCAGCTCGTAAAGTTATAACTAGATTTGTTAAAAACAATGGTCATATGTGAATAAGAATTTTTCCCGACAAACCTATTACTAAAAAGCCTTTAGAAGTTCGTATGGGAAAAGGTAAAGGTAATGTAGAATATTGAGTTGCTGTTGTAAAGCCAGGTAAAGTTTTATATGAAGTAAGTGGTATAAGTAAATATAAGGCTAAAAAAGCTTTTAAGTTAGCTGGTGCTAAATTATGTGTTAAAACTGTTTTTATAGAAAAAGAAGAGTTTTTATGAAAATATTAAATAAATATATTAATTTAAGTGTTTTAGATTTAAATTCTAAATTAACTATTTTGTATAAAAAACTTTTTCAGTATAAATTAAAATTAATGTCACGTGAATTTAATAAAACTCATTTAATAAAAAAATATAAAAGAAAAATAGCTATTATAAATACTATTATAAAAATTAAGAAAAATGAAAAAAATTTTAAAGGGGTTAGTAATTAAAAATAGAATGAATAAAACTATTGTTGTTTTAATAGAAAGAATTGTAAAACATAAAATATATGGAAAATTTGTTAAAAAAAAAACTAAAATACATGTACATGATGAACATAATATATGTAAAGTTAATGATTTTATAGAAATAGAACAAAGCAAACCTATTTCAAAAACTAAATTTTGAATTTTTAAAAAAATTATTAAAAATTAATTATATAATATAATTTATGATACAAGAAAGATCTCTTTTATTTGTAGCTGATAATACTGGAGCTAAATTAGTAATGTGTATAAAAGTTTTAGGAGGTTCTAAAAAAAGATATGCAAGAATAGGTGATCTTATTAAGATAACTGTTAAAGAAGTTGTTTCTAAAAGTAAAGTAAAAAAAGGAGATGTGTTAAATGCAGTAGTTGTAAGAACTAAATATGGTTTAAGAAGAGACGATGGCTCTTTAATTAGATTTGATAGTAATTCTTGTGTAATATTAAATAATACTAACAATCAACCTTTAGGTACACGTATTTTTGGTCCTGTTACTAGGGAGTTACGTATAGATAAATTTATGAAAATTATATCTTTAGCACCTGAGGTTATATAATTTATTTTGATTATGGCTAGTAAATTTAGAATTAATGATAATGTTATTATAATTGCTGGTAAAGATAAGGGTTGTGTAGGTATATTAAAGAAAATATGTAAGAATAAAGTGTTGGTAAGTGGGGTTAATATAAAACATAAACATCAAAAGTCTGTTCCTTCTAATAATATTATAGGAGGTATTTTAAAAAAGGAGTGTTATATAGATATTTCTAATATTAGTTATTTTAGTTATATTATTAATAAAAAATCTAAAGTTGGATTTAAATATATTAATAAAAAAAAGGTTCGTTATTTAAAGATTAATAATTTAATTATTTAATATTAATTATGAGTACATTATATAATTTATATAAAACCAAAATAGTAAAAAAAATTTTAGTTAAATTTAAATATACATCTATTATGCAAGTACCTAAATTAAATAAAATAGTAATTAATGTAGGTATTAATTATAAAAATTTAAATAAAAAAAATTATTTAAATATATTAGAAAATTTAAAAATTATAACTTGCCAAAAACCAATATTAACTAAATCTAAAAAATCTATATCTAATTTTAAAATTAGAACTGGTATGGCTATTGGTTATAAAGTAACCTTAAGAAGGAAAAATATGTGAAATTTTTTAGATAAATTAATATTTATAGCTATACCTAGAATTAGGGATTTTAGAGGTTATAATAGTAATATAATAGATATAAATGGTAATTTAAATATTGGAATTCGTGAGCATACTATATTTCCTGAAATTATTTATGAAAACATTAAATATATACATGGAATGAATATATCTATTGTATTAAATAATGGTTTTAAAAAGGAGTCTTATTATTTGTTTAAAAAATTAAATTTTCCTTTTTTAAATTAATTAAATTATAAATATTTTTAATAAATACAATATTTAAAATGACTAAAAAATCAATTATAATACGACAAAAAAAAAGAAAATTTTTAATAAATAAATTTTATAAAAAAAGAATATTATTAAAAAAAATTATTTCTAATATTAATACTTCTAATATAGAAAGATGGAATGCAATTGTAAAATTACAATTATTACCTCGAGATTCTAGTTATATTCGTAGTAGAAATAGATGTAATTTAACAGGAAGACCTCATTCTTATATAAGGAAATTTGGTTTAAGTCGAATTAAATTTAGAGAATTTGCTGCTAAGGGTTATATACCTGGAATAAAAAAATCTAGTTGATAATTAAATTAATTTATTTATATAAAAATTAATAATGAAATATTAGGAAAAAATATGAGTACTCAAGATCCTATAAGTAATATGTTGACTATAATTAGAAACGGACAATTAGCAAAAAAAAATAGTATTATTATTTTTTATTCAAAGATTAAATATGCTATTTTGAATATTATTTTAAAAGAGGGTTATATAAAAAATTTTTATATGTTTAAAGAAAAAAAGATTAATAAAATTGTTGTTCATTTAAAATATTTTTTAAATAATCCAGTTATTACTGAAATAGTTCGTATTAGTAAACCGGGATTAAGAATTTATAAAAGTTATAAAGAATTTCCTATAATTAAATCAGGTTTAGGTGTTTTAATTATTTCTACTTCTTTGGGGTTGTTATCTGATAAAATGGCTCGTATTAATAAAGTTGGGGGAGAATTAATTTGTTATATATTTTAATATAAAAATTTGGGGTTATTTATGTCTAGAATTGCAAGAAAGCCTATTTATTTTGATAAAAAAGTATATATAGTTATTAAAAAAAAATATATTTATTGTATTAAAGATAAGTTATCATTAAAATTAAAAATTCCTAATTTTATTAATATAAATTTAAATTTATATAATTATGTAATAACTTTAATTCCTAAAAATAATAGTAAAAATTTTAAAAAATGATCTTTAATTGGAACATTTAGATCTTTATTAAATAATAATATTATAGGAGTAAGTAAAGGTTTTAAAAAAAAACTTATTTTAGTTGGTATAGGTTATAAAGCTGAAGTTATTAATAATTATTTATTATTAAATATAGGTTATACACATATTATAAAATATAAAATACCTAATAATATTTTTATAAAGTGCTCTAATATAAATGAAATTGATATTTTAGGTTGTAATAAACAATTGGTTGGTCAAGTAGCTTCTCATATAAGATCTTATAGACCTCCAGAAAAATATCGTAAGGGTAAAGGAATACGTTATTTTAATGAATTAGTGTTAATTAAAGAATATAAAAAGAAAAAATAAATATATTATGATTATATATAATAAAAAAAATATACGTTTACGTAGATGTAGAAAATTTCGTAGTAAATATAAACATTTAAATAAATTTTGTTTAGTTATAAATAAAACTTTAAATCATATTTATGCACAAATAATTTATTTTAAAAACAACAAATCTTTTGTTGTTGTATATGCTAATACTTTAGAAAAAGTATTTAATATAAAAAATATATATACTGGTAATATAAAAGCCGCTAAAATAATAGGTAAAATAATAGCTATAAGATGTTTAAAAAAAAATATTTTATATGTAATTTTTGATAGATCAGGTTTTAAATATCATGGTAGAATTAAAGCATTAGCTGATTCAGCTCGTAAAACAGGATTAATATTTTAAAGGATATATATATGAACAATAATTATGAATTATACGAGAAATTGGTTTTAGTTAATAGAATTTCAAAAACTGTTAAAGGTGGTAGAGTTTTTTCTTTTTCTGCTTTAACTGTAGTAGGAGATAAAAATGGTAAAGTAGGTTATGGATATAGTAAAGCTAAAGAAGTTCCATTGGCTATACAAAAATCTATTAATAAATCTAAAAAAAATTTATTTAATATTTTATTAAATAGAAAAGGCACTATTAGGTATTCAATTAAATATAAATTTACAAGTACAATTATATTTTTGAAACCTGCTTGTGTAGGAACTGGTATAATAGCAGGAAAATCTATGAAAGCTATTTTTGAAGTTTCAGGAATAAAAAATATTTTAGCTAAATGTTATGGTTCTACAAATCCTGTAAATGTTGTTAGAGCTACTATTTTAGCATTATATAAAATGCAGTCTCCTATTTATGTGTCTTTAAAAAGAGGTAAATTTTTAAAAGATATAATTAATTAATTTTATATATATATTTTAATTAATAGTCAATATAATAAATATTTTTTATAATTATTAAAAATATTTTATAGTTAATAAATATTAATTAAGAAAAAAATTATTGGTATAGTGTAATAAATAATATGAATCAATTATTAATTAATCAATTAAAACCTTATAAAAAATCTAAATTTATATCTAAAAGAAAAGGTAGAGGACCTGGTAGTGGTTTAGGTAAAACTTGTGGTAAAGGTCATAAGGGACAAAAGTCAAGATCAGGTTTTAAAATTAGAAGAGGATTTGAAGGTGGTCAAACTCCTTTTTATCGTCGTATACCTAAATTTGGATTTAAAAATAATAAATATATAAAACAAAAATATTATGAAATACGTTTATCTGATTTTAATAAATTACAAGATAATTTATTAATTGATATTAAATTATTAAAAAAAAAAAGAATAGTTCCTAAATATGTTAAAAAAGTGAAAGTTATATTAAAAGGATTTTTGAAAATAAAAAATATTAAAATTATTGATAATAATATTAAAATGTCAAATGGAGTTAATAAATTATTAAATTATTAGTAAATATTTTATAAATAATGAAAGAGATAATTCAAATTTTACATTTATGAATATAAATAAACTGTTATTTAAGAATATTACAACTGGTTTTCAAGAATTACAAAATAGATTATATTATACTTTTTTAAGCTTAATAGTTATAAGAACTGGATATTTATTAACTATTCCTGGTATTCCTTTTTTTTATGAAAATATGTCAAATAATTTTATAAATTTTATTAAAATATTTTCAAAAGGAAATATATTATATAGTTCATTGTTTACTTTAGGGATAATGCCGTATATATCTGCTTCTATTATTATTCAATTATTGACTATAATATTTCCATGTTTTTTTAGTTTAAAAAAAGAAGGGTTAGAAGGTAAATATAAAATTAATATATTTACAAGATACTTAACATTATTAATATCTATATTACAATCTACTTTTTTATCTTTTTTATTTTTAAAAAGAAATATTATTGGTAATTTTTTTATACAAAATAATAAATATATTTTTATATCTATTTCTATAACTAGTTTAGTAACTAGTACTATGTTTTTAGTGTGATTAGGTGAAAATATAACTGAATATGGATTAGGAAATGGAGTTTCTTTTATAATATTTATAAATATAATTTCAGGTTTACCAAATTATTTATTAAATATTTATAATAATTTTTATTTAAATGATTTTTATTATATTAATTTTTTATTAATGTTGTTTTTTTTGTTTATTTTTATATTTTTTATAATTTTAGTTGAAATGGCTCAAAGAAGAATATTAATACAATATTCTATAAAAAATTTTAGAAATAATAAATATTCGTTTTTAAATAATAGAGATACTTATTTACCTTTAAAAATAAATTTAGCTGGAGTTTTGCCTTCTATTTTTGCTTCTAGTATTATGATTTTTCCTTCTATTTTTTTTATATGATTAAATAATAAATTAAAATTTAGTAATTTATATTTTTTAGTTAAATTATTTTATCCTAAACAATTTTTATATTTATTTTTATATTTATTGTTAATTGTTTTTTTTTGTTTTTTTTATATTTTATTGATTTTTAATCCTTCAGAGATTGCAGATAATTTAAAAAAAAGTGGTACATATATACCAAATGTTCGTCCTGGTGTATTCACAGCGAATTATATTAAAAAAATTGTTTTATATTTAACTTTGTTTAATTCAATTTATATGTGTTTAATTAATTTAATACCAAATATAATTAGTGAAATTACTAAATTTAATTTTAGTATAAGTGGTTTTTCTTTATTAATAATAGTAGTTGTAGTCATTGAATTAATAAGTCAAATACAATCATTGTTAATATCAAACAAATATTTATCAATTTTAAGAAAGAATTATTTTTAATATTATAATTATATGAAAGTAAGAGCGTCTGTTAAAAAAATTTGTAATAATTGTAAAATTGTAAAAAGAAATGGTATTTTAAGAGTAATTTGTAAAAATTACCCTAAACATAAACAACGTCAAGGTTAATAAAATTTTTTAAAAAGTAAATAATATGATAAGAATGGCTGGTGTTAATATACCTAAGAATAAATCTATTATGATATCTTTAACATATATTTATGGTATAGGAATATCTTTATCTAAAAAAATTTGTAATTTTATAAATGTAGATTACGGTATTTTGGTTAAAGATTTAGATAATAAAGAATTAGAATTAATTAGGAAAGAAATACTTAAATATATTGTTGAAGGAGATTTAAGGCGTAATATATTATTAAATATAAAAAGATTATCTGATATTAATTGTTATAGAGGTTTAAGGCATAAAAAAAAATTACCTGTTAGAGGTCAAAGAACAAAAACTAACGCTAAAACATGTAAAAAAAATCGTAAATATTTAAAGTAAAATTAAGTAATTATTTTTAATAATTATATTTTTATAATATGAAAAAAAAAAGTTTTAAAAAAAAAATTAAGAACAAAAAGCAAATTTTAAATGGTATAGTTTATATAAATGCTTCTTTTAATAATACAATTATAACATTTACAGATTTACAAGGTAATGTATTAGGATGAAAAACATCAGGTAGTGCTGGTTTTAAAGGATCTAGAAAATCTACTCCATTTGGAGCTCAAATGGCTGTAGAAAAATGTACAGAAGTTATAAAAAGTTATGGTATAAAAAATTTAGAAATTAAAGTAAGTGGTCCTGGACCAGGTAGAGAATCTAGTATTAGGGCTTTACATAATGCGGGTTTTAGAATAATTAATATTTATGATATAACTCCTATTCCCCATAATGGTTGTAGGCCACCTAAAAAAAGAAGAGTATAATTTAATTTATAAATAAATATAAAAAAATGTCTAAATATATTGGTCCTAAATTAAAGTTTAGTAGAAGAGAAGGAACAGATTTATTTTTAAAATCTAGTATTCGTACTTTAGATACTAAATGTAAGATAGATAGATTACCAGGTCAGCATATATATAAAAAAGTTCGTATAACTGATTATGGTTTACAATTAAGAGAAAAACAGAAAGTAAAAAGGATTTATGGAATATTAGAAAAACAATTTTCTAATTATTATTATAAAGCCTTAAAATCTAAAGGTAATACAGGAGAAATATTGTTAAAATTATTAGAACGTAGATTAGATAATGTAGTATATAGAATGGGATTTGCTGTAACTAGAGCTGAAGCTAGACAATTAGTTAGTCATAAATCTATAATAGTAAATAATAAAATAGTTAATATACCTTCATATTTAGTTAATATTAATGATATTATTAAAATTCATAATAATTCTAAAAATCAAAATAGAATAAAATATTCATTAGAGTTAAAAAACAAAGAAATACCATCGTGAGTAGAAGTTAATATAAATAAAATGGAAGGTATATTTAAATTTATACCTGAAAGGTCTATGATATTATTTGATATTAAAGAATATTTAATATTAGAATATTATTCTAAATAATAATATTAATATAATGAATTTTAAATAATACGGATATAGAATATATGTTTAATTTTCCTTATAAATTTTTAAAACCTAAAATTATAGATATTAAAAAAATTTCATTAATGGAGTCTAATATTATTTTAGAACCTTTAGAAAGAGGATTTGGTCATACAATAGGTAATTCTTTAAGAAGAATTTTATTATCATCTATGCCAGGTTATGCTATTACTGAAGTTGAAATTGATAATATATTTCATGAATATACTGTTAAAAAAGGATTATTAGAAGATTTAAATGAAATTTTATTAAATATTAAAAATATTTCTATTAGAATAAATAATGATAATAATTATGAAATTATATATTTAAAAAAAAAGGGTATAGGTCCAGTATATGCTTATGATATTAAATATGATGAGAATATATTTGTATATAATAAAGATCATATAATTTGTAATATTACACATGAAGATATTGTAATTAATATGAAACTTAAAGTTGAACTAGGAGTAGGATATATATCATCAAATGATAGAAAACTAAAGATTAGTGATGAAATAGTAATTGGTAAATTATTTTTAGATACTTTTTTTTCTCCTGTTAGGTATGTTTCTTATATAGTAGAATCTTCTAGAGTAAATAATAGAACAGATTTAGATAGATTAATAATTAATATTAAAACTAATGGTACTTTAGATCCTGAATTAGCAATTCGTAAAGCTGCTACTATATTATATAATCAATTAGAAACATTTATAGAATTAAAAAAGAATGTTTCAGATAAAAAAGATAAAAAAAAGAAAGATTTTAATCCTATATTATTATCATCAGTAGATGATTTAGAATTAACTGTACGATCAGCTAATTGTTTAAAGACTGAACAAATTAATTATATAGGAGATTTAGTTCAAAAATCTGAATCTGATTTACTTAAAACTCCAAATTTAGGTAAAAAATCTTTAAATGAAATAAAAAATATTTTATTATCTAAGGGATTAAAATTAGGTATGAAATTAAAAAATTGACCACCTAAGAAAAATATAAAGTAATTTTATAATTATAATATAAAAAATTTATAGGTAATTTATATAATGCGTCATAAAAAAAAAGGTCGTAAGTTAAATCGTAATAGTAGTCATAGAAAATCTATGTTTAGAAATATGATTATATCTTTAATAAAGCATGAAAGTATTAAAACTACTTTAGTAAAAGCTAAAGAATTAAGAAGATATTTTGAACCTTTAATTGCTATTGCTAAAAAGAATACTTTACATTCTAGAAGATTATTAATTTCAAAAATATATGATAAAAAAATTGTTAATAAATTAATATTTAATATAATACCTAAATTAATAAATTGTAAAGGTGGTTATATAAGAATATTAAAATATGGGTTTAGGAAGGGTGATAATGCACTTATGGCATATGTAGAATTATCAAATTAAATTGAATAAATATTTTATATAATTAGTATTTTATACTAATAAATTATGATTACATTTCAAAATATTATATTAAAATTAATTAAGTATTGAAATAAATATGGTTGTACTAATATACAATCTTTAGATTTAGAAGTAGGAGCTGCTACTTTTCATCCTAATACTTTTTTTGGAGCTATACAAAAAAAAGATATATTTTATAGTTATATACAGTTATGTAGAAGAGCAAAAGATGCTAAATATGGCAATTTATTATCAATAAAATTGTCTCAATATTATCAATTTCAAGTAATAAACAAACCTTCATTAAAAAATATAAAACAAATATATGTAGATTCATTAATTTATTTAGGAATAGATATTAATAAAAATGAATTAAAATTTATAGAAGATAATTGAGAAAATTCAACCTTAGGTGCTTATGGTTATGGTTGAGAAGTATGATTGAATGGTGTAGAAATTAGTCAATTTACATATTTTCAGGAAATGGGTAATATAATTTGTAATCCTATATTAGTAGAAATTACTTATGGTGTAGAAAGATTGTTAATGCACTTACAGAAAATTTTATATATAAATGATTTAATTTGAAATATAGATAGTAATAATAAAATAATTAGATATTATGATATTATAAGTAAATATGAATATTATAAATCAATATATATTTTTAATAAATCTAATATAAAATTTTTAATTAAATGTATTAATCAATATGAAGAGGAATCTTTAAGATTGTTAAAATTTAAAAATCCTTTGTGAATTATTTCTTATGAAAATGCATTAAAAATGGTTAATTATTTTAATTTGTTAGATTGTAAAAATTATTTTTCAGATATAGAAAGAAAAAATATGATTTTAAATATTAGAAATTTGTTTTGTTTAATAGCTAAAATTAGTTTAAAAGTTTAAGTTTTATTAATTTTATGAATAAAAAAAAATTATATGGTACTTTATTAATTGAAATTGGAACTGAAGAATTACCTTTAAATAATTTGAAAAATTTAGGTAAAAGTTTTGTAAAATATTTATCATATTTATTAGTTAAAAATAATTTTTATTATAAAAAAATTGATTATTTTATTAGTTTAACTAGAATATCATGTTTAATATATAATATAAGTTTTTATCAAATTATTTTTATAAAAAATTTAAAATATAAGAAAATTTATGGACCTTTTATAAATTTAAAAAAAAATATTTTATATTACAAAAATTCTTATATAAAGGTATTAGATTGATTATATAATAATAAAAAAACTGTTGATGAATTAATATTTAAAGATAAAAAAAATATAAGATTTTTTTATTATAAACAAAAATTAGTATTTTCAAATATTGAAAAATTTTTACAAGATAATTTGTTTAATGTTTTGAATAAATTGAAAAGAAATGTTAGTTTTATGAGATGAGGAATAAATAATTTTTCGTTTATTAGACCTATTAATAATATTGTAATTTTATTTAATAAAAGAGTTATTTGTGTAAAAATTTTTGGTATAAAATCTAGTAATAAATTAATATCACATAGATGTTTAAATTATAAAAAAATTATTATTAAAAATGCTAATAATTATATAAATATTTTAAAAAATATATGTTTGATAATTGTAAATTATAAACAACGTAAAAATATTATTTTATTTAAAATAAATAAAATATTACTTAAATATAAGTTGATAATTAAAATTTCTAATATCTTTTTAAATAAGATAATATCATTAGTAGAATATCCTAATATTTTAATATATAAATTTAATATTAAATTTATATATTTACCTTATAAGGTTATTATAAATATATTAAATAATTTTAATTGTATACATACTTATTCTGTTGATAAAAAATTATTAACTAATTATTATATTTTAGTTTTAGATTTAGATGTTTCTAAAAAAAATAAAAAAAATATATTATTATATTATAACCATATAATAGAATCTAAATTAAATGATAGTTTTTTTTTATTTTATAAAGATAGAAAATATTCTTTAATTAGTTATTTTAGTAAACTAAAAAATATTGTATTAATTGATAAAAAAGATAATTTAGTTAATAAGATTACTAGATTGTTATTTTTTACTAAATATATTGTGTGTTATTTAAATTTAAAATTAAATCTTATATATTTGAGTACTTCAATTATTTTATGTAAATGTGATTTAGTTACTAATTTATTTAAAGAATTTAAAAATTTAAAGGGTTTTATATCAATGTATTATGCTAAATTAGATAATTATAGTTTATATATAGTTGATATTATTAAATATCATTATTTTCCTAATGATATAAATAACAATGTTTCTAAAAATTTATATAGTAGTATAATTTCTTTAAGTGATAAATTAGATACTTTAATTAGTATATCATTAATTGATTATGGGTTTTATTTAAAAAAAAGTAATGATATTTATGGTTTACGTAAATTATCATTTTATATTATTAAAATTATTTTATTTTATAAATTTGATATTAATTTATTAATATTAATTAAATATTTATTATCTTTATTTAAATTAAATATAAATATTAATAAGTGTTCTATATTAGTTATTAACTATATTTTTAAACGTGTAATAAATTATTTTATATTATTAGGTTATAAAAAAGAATTAGTTTTATCTGTTTATAATAAAAATAATAATTTTAATGTTAATGAAATAAAAAATAAGATTGATTTTATTATTTTTTATATAAAAAATTATTTATATGATTTTAAATATATTTTATTTGTATATAAAAGATTAAAAAATATATTAAAAAATATAAATTTTAATAATTTAATTATTATTAAAATGTTAAATATTGATATAAATTTTATATATGAATTTAAATATTTTAAAATTTATCATAAAAAATTTATATTTAAAAAAGATTATTTAAGTTTATTTAATAATTATTTAAATTTTAGTTATAAAATAGATTTTTATTTAAATAATACTAAAATATATATTTTAGATATAAATATACGTAATTATAGAATATCTTTATTATATAAAATATATTTATATTTTACAAAATTTATGGATTTTTCTTATTTTTTTAAAAATTTTATATAATAAAGCCTCCTCCTAAACATATATTTTTAATATAAAAAACAGCTGATTGTCCTGATGTTATAGCTCTAATAGGTTTTAATAATATAATTTTAATTAAATTTTTTTTTATAAAATTTATTATACATGAAATAGGTTTTTGTTGATATCTAATTTTAACTTGACAAATAATATTTTTTTTGTTTCATTTTATATGTATAAAATGTATTTTTTTTAAATAAAAAAATGATTTATATAGGTTTTTTTTAGTACCTACATATAATAAATTATTTTTTTTATCTTTTTTTATAACATATAAAGGTTTTTTATTAAAAATTGAATATAATAAATTTTTTCTTTGTCCTATAGTATATAAAAATAATCCATAGTGTTTTCCAACAATTTTATTATTTTCTATATTTTTAATATAACCTTTTTTTTTTTTTATATATTTAATAATAAAGTTTTTATGTTTTTTAGATTCTATAAAACATATACCTGTGGAATCTTTTTTAAGTGCATTAGGTACATTTAAGTTTTTTGCTATTTTTCTTATTTGTGTTTTTTTAAAACTTCCTATTGGAAATATACATTTTTTTAATTGTTTTTGTTTTATTTGACATAAAAAATAACTTTGATCTTTGGTTTTATCTATACCTTTTAATAAAATAAATTTATTTTTTTTATATATTTTTCTTACGTAGTGTCCAGTTGCTATATAATTATAATTTAGTATATTAATTGAAAATTTAATTAATAAATTAAATTTAATTTCTTTATTACATAAAATATCAGGGTTAGGTGTTTTATTTTTTTTTAATTCTTTAATATATTTTTTAAAAACTTTATGTCAATATTCATATGAAAAATTTATTTTTATTAATTTAATTTTAAAAAATTTACATATTTTTTTGCAATCTTGTAAATTTTGTTTAAAATTACAATTTTTTTGTTCTCAGCATTTTATAAAAACACATTTAATTTTAAAACCTAATTGTTTTAATATTCATATAGTAATTGTAGAATCTATACCTCCTGATAAAGCTATAATAATTTTAATTATTTTTAATGGTGGTTTTTTAATCATTTTATTATTTGAAATTTATTATTTATTATTATATTATAATAATAATAATTATTAATTAAATATATTTTACTTAATTTGTTTATAAATTTAATAATTTTATAAAATGTTAAATATTAATCCTACTAAAACAAAATCTTGATTAAAGTTATATAATCATTTTAATAATATAAAAAATTTTAAAATTAAAGATTTATTTTTATCCAATCCAAATAGATTTAAAGAATTTTCAATATATTTTAAAAAGAAAATATTATTTGACTATTCTAAAAATATTTTTGTAAATAAAACTCTAAATTTATTTATTAGTTTATTAAAAGAAATAAAATTTAATAAATATTTATTTTATATAATAAATGGAGGAATTATAAATGTTACAGAAAAAAAATATGTATTAAATTTTTTATTTAGAGATTTTAATAATTTTTTTATTAAATATAGTAAATATAATTATATTTTATTAGAAGAAAAGAAAAAGATAGATAAAAATTTAATATTTATAAAAAAATTAACTTATTCAATTATAAAAGGAATTAAATTAGGTTTTAATAATAAAAAAATTATTAATATAGTTAATATAGGAATAGGTGGTTCTGATTTAGGACCTAGAATGATTGTTAAAGCTTTAAATAGATATAAAATAAAAAATATAAAAACATTTTTTGTATCTAATATTGATATAGAAGATATTAATAATGTTTTAAATTTTTTAATACCTGAAAATACACTTTTTATAATATGTTCTAAAACTTTTACTACTCAAGAAACTATTTTAAATTTTAAAATTGCTTGTAAATGAATTTTAAATTATTTTAATAATGATATGGAATCATTAAATTATCATTTTATTTTAGTTACTAGTAATTTAGAAAAGGCTCTTACATATAATATAAATATTAATAATATTTTTGTTGTTTCAGATTGAGTTAGTGGACGATTTTCTTTTTGCTCTGCTTTTGGTTTAATTATTTCTTTAGCGTTAGGGTATAAAAATTTTATTAAAATTTTGAAAGGTGCTCATGATGTAGATAAACATTTTTTTTTTACTGATTATAAATATAATATACCAATTATATTGGCTATATTAAATATTTGATATAGTAATTTTTTTAAATTTAATACTAAATTAGTTTTAGTTTATAATGAATTATTATCATTATTTCCTTTATATTTACAGCAATTAATAATGGAATCTAATGGTAAATCAGTTGATAGAAATAATAATAAAATAAATAATTATTTTACTTCTAGTATTATTTGAAATGGTTTAGGTACTGTTTGTCAACATTCTTTTTTTCAATTATTACATCAAGGAACTTATATAATACCTATAGATTTTATTGTTTCAGCTAATTCTATTAGTTCTTGTAATGTAGAAAATTATTATGATAAATTAATGTCTAATATTTTAGCACAATCCCAATCATTAGCATTTGGAGATTATATTTATTATAAGAAAAATAATTTAGATAATTATAAAAGTTTTATAGGTAATAAACCTAATAATTTTATTTTATTAAAAGAAATTAATCCCTATATTTTAGGATCTTTGTTAACTTTTTATGAATATAAAGTTTTAACAGAAGGTATAATTTTAAATATATGTAGTTATGATCAGTGAGGAGTAGAATTAGGAAAAAATATATCTAATGTAATATTAGAAATGTTATTAAATATTAAAGATAATAATATTAATCTTGTTAAAAATAAAAAAATTTTTTTAGATGATTCTACATTAAATTTAATTAAAATTTTTAATAAATTTAGAAAAAATTAATAATATAAAAAAATATATATTTATGATAAAAAAAACTTTAAAATATAAAAAAGTATTAAAAGAAAAATTAAAAAGTAAGTTAAATAGAAGTAAAAGAAATATGATAAAAACATATATTAAAAAATTTAAGTCTTTAGTTTTAAAAAAAGATAAAATAAATAGTATTATTTATTTACGTTTTTTACAAAAAATTTTAGATAAATTATCTAGTAAAGGTTATATACATTATAATAAAGCTTCAAGATATAAAAGTTTTTTATATAAAATGATTAATAATATATAAATTTATTTCTTTTTTTGTTTATAAAAAATTTTATTTTTAAAATCTAAAATTGTCAAGTAGCCTTTATTATAACAACAGCCTGTATCTAAGCAAAAAAAATTTTTAGGTAATAATTTTTTATTTAAAAGAGATCAGTGTCCAAATAAAATATTATATTTATTAAATATTTTATTTTTAATAAAAAATCATGGTATTAATTTTTTTTTATTTAATAATTTAGTATTTGTTTCTATTTTACTATTATAATTATTATAAATATAATTATTTGTATAACAATATCTTATATTAGTAAATGTATGCAATATAAAAGATAATTTATTTATTAATTTTAATTTATTGTTTCATTTTAAAATATTTTTATTATTATAAATTTTAATAAATTTTTTATATTTTCTTTTTTTTAATATATTTATTAATATATTTGAATATTTAATTATATTATTATAATTTAATAATGGAGGAATTCCTGCGTGTACTAATATAGTTTTATATTTATTATTAATTATAATTATTTTTTGTTTAATTAATCATTTAATTATTGTATAAAATTTTTTATTTATAAGTATTTTTTTTTTAATATTAGTAAAATAGTTTTTTATAAAAAATAAATCATGATTTCCTAAAATTATTTTTATATTTTCTTTAATGTTATATAAAAATAAAAGTATTTTTATAGATTCTGGTCCTTTAAAAATTAAATCTCCTATAATTCATAATTTGTCTTTATATATATTAAATTTAATTTTTTTAAGTAATGATTTTAATTCATATAAACATCCGTGTATATCACTTATATAATAGTTAGTCATAATTATTTTTTTATTTTATTAAATATTTTAGTTAAATTATAAAAATTTATAATAGATATTTTATTTATACGAGTATTAATATCTAAAATATTTATTTTATTTAATTTATTTATATCAATAATATTTTTTATATTATTATATAATTTTTTATTTTTTTTTATGAAACAATTATTTAATATATGTATTAATATTTTTAAATTAATATTAGTTTTTTTAGGAGTTAATTTTAAAAAAACAGAATTAATTTTAGGTTTAGGAAAAAAGTTTATTTTATTAATATATATTAATATTTTTATTTTATAATACATATTTGTTAAAACAGTTGTTTTACAATATTTTTTGTTTCCTGGATTAGATAACAACATTTCTCCAAATTCTTTTTGGACTAATATGAAAATTTTTTTAATATATTTAAAGTTATTAATTAATTTAATAATTATTTTACGAGTTATATAATATGGTATATTTCCAATTATTGTAATTTTTTTATTATATAATTTATAAATTTTATATAAATTTATATTTAAAAAATTATCATTTATAATAATAATTTTATTAATTATATTTTTTTTTATTTTATTTATTAAATCTATATCTATTTCAACTGCTAATATTAATATATTATATTTAATTAAATATTTTGTAATTAATCCTGTTCCACAACCAATTTCTAAAATTAATTTATTTTTATATGGTTTAATTAAATTAATAATTTGTTTTACAATTTTTTTATTTATTAAAAAATTTTGTCCTAAATATTTTTTAAATATTATCATAGATTAATGTAATGAATATATATAATTTTTATATAAATTTTCTTATTTCTCCATTTTTTTTTATATTTATATAACATCTATAACAAAAATTATTAAAATTTTTAATATTATTTTTATAAAAATGCCAACATCTTAAACATTTTATACCATTAATTTTTTTACATTTTATTTTAAAATTTATTAATTTAAATTTTTTTATTTTTATTTTTGAAATTATGAAAAAATATTTTAATTCATTTTTCATTATAATAATTTTTTTATAGTATTTAATATTTAAATATAATTTAACATATATTTCTAATGAAGATTTTATAATATTTAATTTTTTATATTTATCAATAATTTTATTAAGTTTAAATTTTATTTTAAGTAATATTTTTCAGATATTAATATATTTTTTATTAATATATAAATAATTAATATAATAAAATTTATTATCTAAATATATAGATATAGGTTTTTTTCTAGGAATATATTTTCATATTTCTTCAGATGTAAATGATAATATAGGGGCTATTCATTTAACCATAGTTTCTAACAATATATATAATGTTGTTTGAGCGCTATATACTGGATAAGTATATCTTTTTATAATATATTTTCTATCTTTAATTATATCAAAATATATAGAGCTTAAATAGTAGTTACAAAAGTATGTTATAATTTTAATTATTTTATAATATTTAAATTTATTATATAATTTAATTATTTTTTTTTGATATTTATATAGTTTATATATTATTCATTGGTCTAATTGAATTAAATTTTGTATTTTAATAAAATTTTTTTTAGGATTATATTTATTTAAATTATTAATTATAAATTTAAAAGTATTTCTAATTTTTCTATATGTTTCTATATTACGTTGAATTATTTCATTAGATATTTTAATATTATTATAAAATTTTACTGAAGAAACTCATAATCTAATAATATCTGCTCCATATTTATTTATTAAAATTAAAGGATTAATATTATTATTTAATGATTTAGACATTTTTATATTATTTTTATCTACTACAAATCCATGACTTATTATTTTTTTGAATTTAAATTTTTTATTAATTATTATATTAATAATTAATAATGACATAAATCATCCTCTATATTGATCTTGGCCTTCTAAAATTGTATCAATAGTAATAATATTATTAATATTTTTTTTAAAAATAGTATATAAGGTAGCACCTGAATCAAATCAAATATCTAATACATCATAAATTTTTTTATAATCTTTATATTCTTTAATAATATCTTTTTTTTTTAATTTTAATCAATAGTTAGGTCCATATTTTTCTATTTTTTTAGAAATATATTTTAATAATTTATATGTTTTAGGATGTGTTGTAAAAGTTTTTTTATGTATAAATAATGGTAATGGAGTTCCTCAATGTCTTTGACGTGATATGCATCAATCAGGGCGATTTTTAATTAATTTTTTTATTTTATTATACCCTCATTTAGGTATTCATTTTATTTTTTTAATATTATTTAATAATTTTTTTTTTAAATTGTTTTTATTAAATATAATAAATCATTGATAAGTTGTTCTAATTATAATTGGTTTTTTATGTCTTCAACAATATGGTATTTTATAATTAATAATTTTTTTATTAATTATTTTTTTATTTTTATTAAGTTTTTTAATAATTAATTTTTGTCCTTTTAGTAATTTCTTTTTATATAAATTTTTTATATATTTATAATTATTAAATTTTCCTTTTTTATTAATAATATTATGGCCTTTAATATTATATTTAGAACATATTATGTTATCTTCTAATCCATGGTGAGAAGCTAAATGAACAATTCCAGTACCAATATTTTTTTTAATATATTTATTAAATATAATAGGAATTTTAATTTTTGAAATGGGATGATATGTATTATAATTAGTTAAGTGATGGCCTTTTATAGTAAAAATTTTATAATATGGTATATTTATTTCTTTACAAAATTGTTTAGCGGTATTTTTAATTATTATAATAATATTTTTATTATTTTTAATTAGTACATATTTATAATATTTATGTATTGAAATTGCATTATTTGCTGGTATACTCCAAGGAGTGGTTGTTCATATAATGAGTTGAATATTTTTAATATTTTTAAGTTTATTAATATTAATTTTTTTTAAAAATTTATTTTTATTTGATATATTAAATATTACATATATACTTTTTATTAAAGTATAATTATAATTAATTTCTGCTTCTGCTAATGATGATTTACATTTTATACATCAATAAATAGGTTTTTTTATTCTTTTAATTAATTTTTTTTTATAAAATTTAGAAAAAATATTAATTGTTGAAGCAATATTTTTAAAATCCATTGTATTATAATAATTTTTTCAATTTGTAATTATTCCTAAATTTATAAATTGTTGTTTTTGTAAATTTATTTGTTTAATTACATATTTTAAACAAGCATTTTTAAATTTTATTATTTTATATAGTGAATTTAATTTACTAGTAAATTTTTTTTTAATATTTAATTCTATTGGTAAACCATGACAATCTCAACCTATTTTATAGTATATATTATATTGTTTGAATATTTTATATTTTAATGTTATGTCTTTTAATATTTTATTTAGTGCGTGACCTAAATGTATATTTCCGTTGGCATATGGAGGGCCATCATGAATAATAAATTTTTTATTATTTTTGGTTAATGTTTTTAATTTATCATAAATTTTTTTTTTTAACCACATTTTTAATATTTTTGGCTCGTTTATTGTTAAATTTGCTTTCATAGGAAAATTTGTATTAGGTAAATTAATGTTATTTGAATAATTTAATTTATGTTTTTTCATATTTTAGATTTATAAATTATTTTTAATATAATGTTTATTAAATATTATTATATATTTATATTTATATGTTTAATATTATTTAAATATAATTATTTTTAATATAATATTGATATTTGAAAATATGTCTATATATCATATATAAATTGTTGATTAATAAAAAAAGGAAATTTATATGAATAAAATAATTGGTATAGATTTAGGTACTACAAATTCTTGTGTAGCTGTTATGGAAGGTAATAAAGCAAAAGTAATAGAAAATTCTGAAGGAGATCGCACTACGCCTTCTGTAGTAGCATATACTCAAGATAAAGAAATTTTGGTAGGTCAGCCCGCTAAAAGACAAGCAATTACAAACCCTAAGAATACATTTTTTGCTATAAAAAGATTAATAGGTCGTAAATTTAATGATTTAGAGGTACAGAAAGATATTGATATAATACCTTATAAAATTATTTCTTCTAATAATGGAGACGCTTGAATTAAAATTAATAATAAAAAGGTTGCTCCTCCTCAAATTTCTGCAGAAATATTAAAAAAAATGAAAAGAACTGCTGAAGATTATTTAGGAACAACTGTTAATGAAGCTGTAATAACAGTTCCAGCTTATTTTAATGATACTCAACGTCAAGCAACTAAAGACGCTGGTAAAATAGCAGGATTAAAAGTAAAAAGAATTATTAATGAACCTACTGCTGCTGCGTTAGCATATGGATTAGATAAATCTAAATCTAATAATATAGTTGCTGTATATGATTTAGGAGGAGGTACTTTTGATATTTCAATTATTGAAATTGATAACGTAGATGGTGAAAAAACTTTTGAAGTATTATCAACTAATGGTGATACGCATTTAGGAGGAGAAGATTTTGATAGTAATATAATTAATTATTTAGTATCAGAATTTAAGAAAGATTATAATATTGATTTATCTAATGATTCTTTAGCAATGCAAAGATTAAAAGATTCTGCAGAAAAAGCAAAAATAGAATTATCTTCTTCTAAACATACTGAAATAAATTTACCTTATATAACTGCTGATAGTACTGGACCTAAACATTTAAATATTAAATTAACTAGAGCTAAATTAGAATCTTTAGTAGAAGAGTTAATTAATAAATCTTTAAATCCTGTTAAAATAGCTTTAAAAGATGCTAATATTACTATAGATAAAATAAATGAAGTTATATTAGTAGGTGGTCAAACTAGAATGCCGTTAGTTCAATTAAAGGTATCAGAATTTTTTAATAAAAATCCTAAAAAGGATGTTAATCCAGATGAAGCAGTGGCTATAGGAGCAGCTGTACAAGGTGGAGTTTTATCAGGAGATGTAAAAGATGTGTTATTATTAGATGTAACTCCTTTATCTTTGGGTATTGAAACTATGGGTGGTATTATGACAACTTTAATTAATAAAAATACTACTATTCCTACAAAACATAGTCAGGTTTTTTCTACAGCTGAAGATAATCAATCTGCAGTTACAATACATATATTACAGGGTGAGCGTAAAACAGCTAAAGATAATAAATCTTTAGGTCAATTTAATTTAGATGGTATACAACCTGCTCCTAGAGGTATTCCACAAATTGAAGTTACATTTGATATTGATGTTAATGGTATTTTACATGTTTCAGCAAAAGATAAAAATACTGGAAAAGAACAAAAAATTATTATACAGGCTTCTTCAGGATTAAATGAACAAGAAATTCAAAAAATGATTAAAGACGCAGAATTAAATTCTGATAATGATCGTAAATTTGAAGAGTTAATACAAACAAAAAATCAGGCTGATCATTTGATTCATACTACACGTAAACAATTAAATGATTTAAAAGATAAAATTTCTATAGAGGATAAAAATATATTAGAAGGTTTATTAAAAAAATTAGAAGATTCTTGTAAATTAGATAATAAAATAGATATTGATAATAATATTCAAGAAATAATTAAATTTTCTAGTAAATTTTCTCAATATATGAAAAACGATAATACTGTTAATAACAATAATTTTCAAGATTTTAATAAATCACAAAATAATTCTGAAAATATTAATGGAGACTCTAAAGAAGATATTAAAAAAAATAAAAAATAATTTTATAATAAATAAAAAATTATATAGGTAATTATGGAAAGAAAAGATTATTATAAAATTTTAGGTATTGAAAGAAATTCTAATATATATGATATTAAAAGAGCTTATAGAAAACTTGCTATTAAATATCATCCAGACAGAAATCAAGGTAATAAAGAATATGAAGAAAAATTTAAAGAAGTTAAACAAGCTTATGAAATTTTAAGTAATAGTGAAAAAAGATCTATGTATGACAAATATGGTCATTCAGCATTTAATAATAGTAATGATGAAAGTGGATTTACAGCTGAATTTAGTACAAGTGGAGATTTTGGAGATATATTTGGAGATGTTTTTGGAGATTTTTTTGGAACTAATAAAAGTAGAAGTAATTTAAATAAAAAAGGTTCTGATATTAAATATGATTTATATATTGAATTAGAAGATATAATTAAAGGATCTACAAAAAATATTGAAGTTAATATTTTACAGAAATGTAGTTTATGTAGAGGAACTGGTTGTAGATCAGGTTATAATAAAAATATATGTAATTTATGTAAAGGTACAGGTGATATAATAAATAAACAAGGATTTTTTACAGTTCAACAGACTTGTCCTAATTGTAAAGGTAATTGTTATATAATTTCTAATCCTTGTTATATATGTCATGGAGAAGGTATAGAAAAATCAGTTAAAAATATAAGTATTAAAATTCCTATTGGAATTGATACTAATGATACTATTCGTTTAGTTGGTAAAGGAAATTGTGGTAAGTTTGGTTTAAATCCAGGAGATTTATATATAAATATTAAAATTAAAAAACATAATATTTTTACTAGAAAAGGTAATGATTTATATTGTAATATACCTGTTAATTGTTCTATGGCTGCATTAGGTGGAACAATTAAAATTAATACTTTATCAGGAAATATAAAAATTAAAATACCTTATGAAACTCAAACCGGAAAATTATTAAGAATTAAATATAGAGGTTTGAAAGATTTAAAGAGAAATATTTGAGGAGATTTAATATGTAGAGTATATGTTGTAACACCTATTAATTTAAACGAATTCCAAAAAAAGTTATTATATGATTTAGGAAAAAGTTTAAAGAATTATAATTATATAAAAAATAATACTAATTCAAAAAGTTTTTTTGAAAAAATTAAAAAATTTTTTCAAAATTTTAATTAATTATTATAATTTATTTATAGGATGTTTATTACATATTTTTTTAATTTTATATTTTGTTTTTTTTATTATATTTACATTTGATATATTTTTTAAGATATTACTTATTAATTTAGCAATATATATTGCTGTTTTATGTTTAATGCCTCTTTTTGTAATAGCAGGTGTTCCTATTCTTATTCCAGATGTTATAAAAGAATTTTGTTTATCATCTGGAATATAATTTTTGTTTACTATAATATTTGCTTTGTTTAATATTTTTTGAGCTTGTAATCCAGTTATTTTAAGATTAGTTAAGTTAATTATAAATAAATGTGTTTCTGTTTTGTTAGAAATTATTTGAAATTTTTTTTTTAAAAAAAAGTTACACATGTATTTACAATTTTTTAATACTTGTTTTTGATATTTTATAAAATTTTTATTTAATGCTTCTTTAAAACAAATAGCTTTAGCTGCTATTACATGCATTAAAGGACCTCCTTGTGTTTGAGGAAATATAGATTTATCTAATTTTTTATATAAATTTTTATTATTTGATAATATAATCCCCCCTCTGGGACCACATAAAGTTTTATGTGTTGTGCTAGTAACAATATCAGCATATTTTAATGGATTAGGATATAATTTAGCAGCTATTAATCCAGCTATATGAGAAATATCAATTAATAAAAAACTTTTAGTTAATCGTGATATTTTATAAAATTTTTTTCAGTTACAAATTTTTGAAAATGAGGAAAATCCTGCTATAATTAATTTAGGCTTATGTTGTAAAGCTAATGATTTAATTTGTTTGTAATCTATATTTTGGTTTTTATTTAAACCATATGTTATAGATTTATATATTTTTCCAGATATATTTATTTTAGATCCATGTGTAATATGACCTCCATGTTTAATATTCATTCCTAAAATTATATCTCCTGGTTTTAATAAAGCATTATATACAGCAAAATTAGCTTGTGATCCTGAGTGTGGTTGAACATTTACATATTTAGCTTTAAAAAGTTTTTTTGCTCTTATTATAGCTATTTTTTCTATTTTATTTATATATTTACAGCCACCATAATATCTTTTGTTGCAATATCCTTCTGCATATTTATTAGTCAAACATGAACCTTGAGCTTTTAATATATATTTACTTACATAATTTTCTGATGCAATTAGATTAATAGTATTATGTTGTCTGTTTTGTTCTAATGTAATTAATTTAAATATTTTTTTATCTTTATTCATTTATATGTTATTATATTAATTTTTATATAAATATGTAATATATTATATATAATTTTTATAAATAATAATAAAAATATTATTTTATATATAATTTTTTTTTAAAATAAATTGTATAATTTTGTTTATTTTTTTAAATAAATAATTTAATATATAAATAATTATAAAATATTTATTATTTTTAATTTAATTATTATTTAATATGGTTTAATATAATGAATAATTATATTTTTACTTCTGAATCTGTATCAGAAGGACATCCTGACAAAATAGCAGATCAAATTTCAGATGCTATTTTAGATTATATTATTAATCAAGATAAATATGCTAAAGTAGCTTGTGAGGTATATATTAAATCAGGAATAGTAGTTGTAGGAGGTGAAATTAGTACTACAGCTGATTTTAATGTTGAATCTATAGTTAAAAATACTATTAAAAAAATTGGTTATATTGATATTAATTTAGGTTTAGACTATAATTTGTGTTCTATATTAAATGTTATAAGTGAACAATCTAAAGATATTAAATTAGGTTTATATAAAGATAATTATATAAATCAAGGAGCTGGTGATCAAGGAATAATATTTGGTTATGCTTCTAATGAAACAAAGGTATTTATGCCTGCTCCTATTTATTATGCTAATAAATTAATGTTAAGGCATTCTTATTTAAGAAAAAATAATATTTTATCGTGATTAGGACCTGATGCTAAAAGTCAAGTTAGTTTAATATATTGTGATAATAAAGTAATAGGAGTAGATAGTATTGTATTATCAACTCAACATTTAGATAATATTAGTAATAATGAAATTAAAGATGCTGTTTTAGAAGAAATTATTTTTAATGTTTTTCCTAAATATTTATTGAATAAAAGAACAAAGTATTATATTAATCCTACAGGAAGATTTGTTTTAGGTGGTCCGTTGGTTGATTGTGGTTTAACAGGTAGAAAAATTATTGTTGATACTTATGGAGGTATGGCACGGCATGGAGGAGGGGCTTTTTCAGGCAAAGATCCTTCTAAGGTAGATAGATCGGCTGCTTATATGGCTAGATATATAGCTAAACATATAGTAGCAGCTAAATTAGCTGATAAATGTGAAATACAAATTTCATATGCTATTGGTATTTCAAAACCTATATCTTTTATGATAAATACATTTAATACTGAAACTTTAGATATATATAAAATATATAATATAATAAAAAATATATTTGATTTAAGGCCTGGTAGTATAATTAAAGAATTAGATTTATTAAATCCTATTTATTCTGCTACTTCTGTTTATGGTCATTTTGGAAGAAATAATTTTACTTGAGAAAAATTAAAAAGAATAAATGATATAAAATGTTTTATAAATTCAAATTTTATATAATATTTTTATTAAAATAATTTAATTTTTTTTTTAAATATAAAATTATATATTTAGATTTAGGATATATTATTTTTATATTTTTTATTTTAAATATTATTTTAAATTTATAAATTATATTTAATATTTTATATTTTGTTTGATATTTATTAACAATTAAATATGTACTTTTTTTTATATTTTTTAAATATTTGTTTAATTTTTTTAATGATATTATTAATATTTTATTTTTATAATTTTTATTTATAGTATATATAAAAATTTTTTTAATATTTTGATATATAATTATAGTTATATTTTTATATAAATTAAATTTATAATTTAAATTTTTTAAAATAATTTTGAATGTGTTTAATTTAATAATTTTAATATATTTAAATTTAATTTTAAAAATTTTAGTAATGATATATACTATTCTTATTCCAGTAATACTACCTGGACCTTTATTGTAAGCTATTATTTGAAATGTATTTTTATTTATTTTAATTTTATTTTTATTTAATATTTTTTTTATTAATATAATTGTATATTTGCTGTTTAATAATTTTGTATATTTATATAAATTATATATTTTTTTTTTATATAAGATAGATATTGAACATAATTCTGTACTATTATCAATTGCTATAATATTTTTATATTTTTTATTATTCATATATTTATATTAAATAATTTTTATAAATTTTTTCTTTTATATCTATATTAATTATTATATTATATATAATTATATTTATATTCATAATTAGAAATAATTAAAATAATGAATTTATTAATTAGATCATTAAAGGGTATGAAAGATTTTATACCTAAAGAAGTTATAATATATCAATATATTGAAAAAAAAATTTTAAAATTAATGAGTAATTATAATTTTAATGAAGTTAGGTTTCCTATTGTAGAAAATAGTTTATTGTTTAATAAAAATTTATATTATAATAATAATTTTTTATTTAATCAAATGTATAATTTTTATGATAAAAAAAATATAAATATTAGTTTAAGGCCAGAAGGTACAATGGGATGTCTAAGAATGTATATTCAAAATAAGTTATATAATTTAAAATTATTTAATAAATTATGATATATAGGTCCTATGTTTAGGTATGAAAAACCACAAAGAGGAAGGTATAGGCAATTTATACAAGTAGGAATTGAACTGTTTAATAATAAAGATATTATATCAAATTTAGAGCTTATTTTAATTATTAATAGATTATGAAATATTTTAGATATTAATGAAAATTTAGTTTTAGAAGTAAATTCTATAGGAATTTTAGAAGATCGTATTAATTATTTAAACTATATTAATAATATTTTAAAAATTAATAAATATTATATAAATAATATAAGATTAAAAAAGGTTGATTTTAATTTATTTAAATTTTTAGATAATAATAATATTGATTATATTAATTTTATTAATAATTTTCCTAATATTTTAAATTTTATTAATGAAAAATCTTTAAAAAGTTTTAAAAATTTATGTAAATTATTTAAAAAATTTAATATAAAATTTAAAATAAATTATAATTTATTTAGAGGATTAGATTATTACAATGATTTTATTTTTGAATGAAAATATAAAAATTTATTATCACAATCAACTATTTGTGCAGGAGGGAGATATGATTATTTAATAAAAAATTTTTGTAATAAAGATATTCCTGCAGTTGGATGTGCTATAGGATTAGATAGATTGGTTTTATTAATAAAACAAAAAGAAAAATTTTGTAATAATTATATTAATAAAATAGATATATATATAATTTGTTCATTTAATGAATATACAAAAATTTTAGGTTTACAAATTACTAAAAAAATTTTAGATTCAGATTTAATTTTTTTAAATATTTATACTGATTATTATAAATTTAATAATTTGAGTAATCTTATATTAAAAATTATTTCTTTAAATTGTAGAATTTTGATTATTATAGATAAAAAAGAATTTAAAAAAAATATTATAACTATTAAAGATTTATATTTGAATAATCAGTATAGCATTTCTAAACGTAAAAATATTGTTAATTTTATTAATAATTTATTAAATATTTAATTTATTTTTATTATGTATATAATATCTTTAGTTGGTAGACAAGGAGTTGGAAAAACTAATTTATTTTATAAATTATTAAATTGTAAAAATTATTATTTAAAAAATATAACAAATATAGTAGATTTTAATTATTGTGTTAATTTTTTTAATAAAAAATATTTTATTTTTATAGATAATATTAGTTATGATTTAAATTTTATAAAAAAATTTAATAATGAGAAATTTTATAAAAATTTATATAATAAATTTTTATTAAATATAAAATATTCTGATTTAATTTGTTTTATGGTTGATTGTTCTATAGGTTTATTACAGGATGATTTGTTTATATATAAAAGTTTATTAAAAAATTATAATAATAAAATTTTATTAATTTTAAATAAACAAGATTTATTAAAAGTTAATATAAATATAATTTTATGTCAATTTAATAAATTAAATATTAAAAATATTTTAGTTTTGTCTATATTTAAAAATTTTAATTTAAATAAATTTTTGATTAAAATTTGTAGTATTATTAATAATAAAAATATTATAAAATTAAATAATATTAAATATTTTAAAATTTTATTAAAAAATTGTTTAAATTTACAATTTTTTAAATTAAATAAATTATTAATTAAAAAAAATGAATTATTTTCTAGGTTTAATATAAAATTTTTTAATATTATTAAAATTATAATTTTAGGTAAAAGTAATGTTGGTAAATCTACTTTTTTAAATTATATTATTGGTTCATATAGATCTATTGTTTCTAAAAATGAAAATACAACTAAAAATTTTTTATTTTATAATTTTATTTTTGATAATATTAATTTTATGATTTCTGATTCACCAGGTATTAATAAGAAATATTTTATAAAACAAAAATTATTATTAGAATTTTATAAAAAGATTAATTTTTTTAATATTGTATTTTATGTTATTGATATATATAAAAGTATATCTAAATATGATTTATCTTTAATTAAATTATTATTAAATAAAGGTAAAATGGTAATTTTGTTTTTTAATAAATGCGAAGAAATAAGTAATCGTGAAAAATTTAATTTAAAGTTATTTTTAAAAAAAAAATATGGATTTTTAAAAAATATATTTATTTTTTTTATATGTGCTTTAAATTTAAATAATAAATTTATATTGTCGCTTTTTAGAACAATTTATAGAAGATTTAATAATATTTTTAAAGTAAGTCTTACAACTTCTAAAATTAATAAAATATTAAAATTAGCAATAAATAATTTATATTATAATAATAATTTTACAAATTTAATAAAGTTAAAATATGCCCATATTGGTAGTTATACCCCTTTAACTATTGTAATTCATGGAAAAAGAATTAAATATATAAGTAATTGTCATAAAAAATATTTAATGAATTTTTATATTAAATTTTTAAAATTTTCAGGTTATAGTATTAAAATTAAATTTAAAGAAATTATTAATCCATATATATTAAAATAATAATATGACAATCGCTATTTAATTTAAATTTAATTAATAGAGGAAAGTCCGGACTCCATAGGGTATAATGCCAGATAATAACTGGAAAAATATTTATATATTTTATGAAAGTGCAACAGAAAATAACCGCCTATATTAATTTAAATTTATAAATTATTAGGTAAGGGTGAAAAAGTATTTTAAGAATATACTATATATTATAGTAATATAATATATGTGTAAACTCCATTAGGAGCAAGGCTAAATTTGATATTAATATATTTATATATTTTAATTTATAAAATATATAATTTAGTATATTACCCGTATATATATATATAATATCATGGTAAGCTGCTTGAGCTAATAAGTGATTATTAGTCTAGATTAATGATTGTCTTATTTAATTTAATTAATTAAATTAAGTAAACAGAATCCGGCTTATATATTATTATTTTTTATAATAAATATATTAATATAATTTTGTTTATATTAATATATTTTTATAATATAAAATAAAAGTATTAAGAATATAATTGAATTAAATATATAGAAGAATTTAAGTATATTTTTATTATATACATTATTGTGTTGATATGTTATTAACTTTATATAATTATGATTTAATAATATATGTATATAATTTTTATATACTAAAAAGGTATTATATAAATTATTTATTGAATATAATATAATATTAATTATAATTAATAATATAGTTATAAAAATAAAAATTATTTTTTTAATAATTATTTTTATATTAAAAATGTTATTAATTTTATTAAATATTATTAATATTAATAAATTATTAATAATTATACTAATAGTTATTAATGTTAATTGAATTAATAATATACTTATAATAGTATAGTTTTTAATTTTATTAAATTGTTTAAATAAATTTTGAATTTGATTATTTATATAATATTTAAATATATATTTATTTAAAAATATTAAAATATATTTCAAGGTTTTTTATAAATTATTAATTAAAATTTAATTATAATAACATTTGTTTTTAGTTTTAACAATTAAAAAAATTGTAATAAATATTATGTTAAAGATATTTAGTTATATAGATAAAAATAAGAAAAATTTTACTACTTTTTTAAAAAAAGAAGTTAAATTATATGTTTGTGGTATAACTATTTCTAATTATTGTCACTTAGGACATGCTAGAACATTTTGTTTTTTTGATATTTTAATAAAATATTTAAAATATTTAGGATATAAAGTTACTTATGTTCGTAATATTACTGATATAGATGATAAAATTATTAAAAAATCTTTATATAAAAATATATCATTAAAAAAATTATCTAAAAAGATGATATTAAGTATGAATAATGATTTTAATAAATTAAATTTATTAATTCCTGATTATGAACCAAGAATAAGTAATAATTTAAATTTAATTATTAATTCAATTAGATTTTTATTATTAAAAAAGTATGCTTATATTAATAAAGATGGTGATATTTTATTTAATAGTAAATATTTTAATATGAAAAATTATAATTTAATTTCTAAATTAAAATTAAATAATAGTGAAAATTATGATTTTGTTTTATGAAAGAAAAATATTAATTATATAAATTATAGTTGACATTCTCCTTGAGGATTAGGTCGACCTGGTTGACATATAGAATGCTCAGTTTTAAGTAATAAATTTTTAGGAAATAAAATAGATATTCATGGAGGTGGAAAAGATTTAATTTGTCCTCATCATAAAAATGAATTTATTTTATCAAAATGTTTATTTAATGTTGATTATAGTATTAAATATTGAATATATGTAGGGTTAGTTATTTATAATGGTAAAAAGATTTCTAAATCTAAAAATAATATGTTTTTTTTAAAAGATTTATTAGATAGGTATTGTCCAGATGTTATTAAATATTATTTAATGTCTACTCACTATAGAAAAAATATAGATTATGATCCTGAAATATTATATATTTCTAAAAAATCTGTTTATAAGTTATATCTTTGTTTATATGATCTAAATTTAGATTTATTATTAAATAAAAAAGATATTTTAATTTTTAAAGAATTTGATGATATATTTATTAAATATATGAATGATGATTTAAATATTCCTTCTATACAAAGATTTTTATTTTTTATTGTTTCTGAAATTAATAAATATAAATCAAAAAAATATATTTTTTATAGTAAATTAGGTATAAGAATGAAATATTATGCAGGATTTTTAAATATTTTGCAATATAATGTAAATGATTTTTTAAATAAAAAATATTTAAAAAATAATTTTTATAATAATTTAATATTAAAAATAAATAATTTAATTATTAAGAGAAATTTAGCTAGAAGACAAAGTAATTGAATAAAAGCTGATTATATACGTAAAAAATTATTAAAATTAAATATTACTTTAATTGATAAAAATAATTTTATTACTAAATGATTTTTTAATTAATTTTTATTATGATAACTATATAATTTTAATATATTTTTTAAAAAAATTGAAATTGTAATAGGACCAATACCTCCTGGAACTGGTGTTATATATTTTACATTAGGATTTAATAAAAGTTCTGAATAATTAATTATATCTCCACAAATTTTATTATTAATATAATTAATTCCAATATCAATTATGATTGAATTTTTTTTAATATATTTATTAGAAATTTTATATGGTTTGCCTGTTGCTATAATTAATATATTAGAATTTTTTATATATGTATTAATATTTTTAGTTTTACTATTTGCTATTGTTGCTGTACATTTATAATTAATTAATTCCATATTAATTGGTTTACCTATTAAATTAGAAGAATTAATTATTAAACAATTTTTGTATATAAAATTTATTTTGTATAAATTAAATAATTTTATTATACCACAAGCTGTACATGGCTTAATATAAGATATGTTTTGTGAAAGTTTTCCTATATTAATATTATTAAGTGAGTCTATATCTTTATATGGATGTATTTTATTAATAATTTTAGAATAATTTAAATAATTAGGTAAAGGTAATTGTATAATAATTCCATTTATTTTTTTGTTATTATTTAAATTATTTATTAATTTTAAAAGTTTTTCATTACTAATTTTAATTTTATAATTAAATATTTTATATTTAATTCCTACATATTTTAAATGTAAACATTTATTTTTTATATATATATTTGATGAAAAGTTATTATTTAAGTTAATTATTATAATATAAGGAATAGGTTTTTTATTTTTTTTTAATATTAAAATTTTATTTTTAATTTTTTTTTTAGTTTTTTTTAAATAATTTATACCGTATAAAATTTTATTATTCATATTATATAAATTTGACATTTAATTATTAATAATTTATTATATTATTTTAGTAACTTATTATTTATTAATTTATAATACGCTCTTAGCTCAGTAGGATAGAGCAACAGCCTTCTAAGCTGTAGGTCACAGGTTCAAATCCTGTAGAGCGTGTTGTATATTAAAAATTTTATTTAAATATATTTTTTTTTGTTAAAGATATTTTTAATATTTGTTTAATATTATAAAAAGTATATATTTGTAAGTTTTTTTTTATATTATTTGGGATTTCTTTTATATCTTTTTTGTTATCATATGGAATAATAACCTTTTTAATTCCTCCTCTTGAAGCGGCTAATAATTTTTCTTTTAGTCCCCCAATAGCTAAAATTTCACCATTTAATGTTATTTCTCCTGTCATAGCTATATAGGATTTTATAGGATTTTTAGTTAGTGTAGAAACTAAAGAAGTAAAAATTGCTATACCAGCGCTTGGTCCATCTTTTGGAGTAGCACCTTCTGGAATATGTACGTGTATATCTTTTTTAAAATAAAAATTTTTATTAATATTTAATTGTTTTGTTAGAGATCTTACAACAGTTAAAGCAGCTTGTATAGATTCTTGCATAACTTTTCCTAAGGAACCTGTGTAAATTAATTTTCCTTTTCCATTTACTGCTCTAGATTCTATAATTAATAATTCTCCTCCTAATTCTGTTCATGCTAATCCTGTTACTTGTCCTATTTTATATTTTTTTTTTGCTTTTCCAAAATCATATTTATATATACCTAGATATTTTTTTATATTATTTTTATTAATATAAATTGGGATATTGTTTTTAGGATTTAGAATTATTTTTTTAACTGATTTTCTGCATATTTTTGAAATTTCTCTTTCTAAGCTTCTTACTCCATATTCTTTAGTATAATATCTAATAATTTTAATAATACATTTATTATTAATATTAATTTCATTTTTTTTAAGTTGATTATTTGTTATTTGTTTTGGTATTAGATATTTTTGAGCAATATTTATTTTTTCATTTTCTGTATATCCTACAATTTTTATTACTTCCATTCTATCTAATAGAGGATAAGGAATATTGTTAATAGAATTTGCAGTTGCTACAAACATTATATTAGATAAATCATAATCTAATTCTATATAATTATCATTAAAACAAGTGTTTTGTTCTGGATCTAAAACTTCTAATAATGCTGAAGCAGGGTCTCCTCTTAAATCATTTGAAATTTTATCTATTTCATCTAATAGAAATAAAGGATTTGTAACTTTTGTTTTAACAATTTGTTGTATAATTTTACCTGGCATAGCTCCTATATAAGTTCTTCTATGACCTCTGATTTCTGCTTCATCTCTTATTCCTCCTAGTGATATTTTGATATATTTACGACCAGTTGCTTTTGAAATTGATTTACCTAAAGATGTTTTACCTACTCCGGGAGGTCCTATAAAGCATAAAATTGGACCTTTAATCTTATTTGATCTATGTTGTACTGCTAAATATTCTAAAATTCTTTCTTTAACATGAGTTAATCCATAATGATCTATATCTAAAATTTTTTGAGCATTTGTTAAATTTTTTTTTATTCTGCTTTTTTTATGTCAAGGTATTTGTAAAACTCAATCTATATATGTTCTAGATACAGTTGCTTCTGCAGACATTGGTTGCATCATTTTAAATTTTTGTAATTCAGATTCAATTTTTTCTTTAGCATATTTAGGTAATTTAGAAATTATTATTTTTTTTTGTATTAAATCATATTCGTTTGTTATTTCATTATTATAGTTTAGTTCTTTTTGGATAGCTTTTATTTGTTCATTTAAATAATATTCTCTTTGACTTTTTTTCATTTGTTTTTTAACTCTGTTTCTAATTTTTTTTTCAAGTTTGAGAATATTAATTTCTGATTCTATCATTATCATTAAATATTTTAGTTTTTTATTTATATTTTTAAGTTCTAAAATATGTTGTTTTTCTACTAATTTTAGTGGTAGGTGAGATGCTATAGTATCAGATAATTTTGTTGAATCATTAATATTATTTAATGAATTTATTATTTCATAAGGTATTTTTTTATTTAATTTAATGTAATTTTTGAATTGATTAAGAATTGCTTTAATTAATATATTATGTTTTTTGTGATTTTTTATATAATTTTTTATTTTTTTTATTTTTGCTATAAAACATTTATTTTTTTCTTTAATATTTAATATTTTTGCTCTTTGAATTCCTTCTACTAAAATTTTAATTGTACCATCAGGTAATTTTATAATTTGTAATATTATAGATATAGTACCTATTTTATACAAATCATTGATAGATGGATTTTCTACCATACTTTGTTTTTGAGCCACTAACATTATTTTTTTATTTTTTTTCATAGCTAATTTTAAGCATGAAATAGATCTTTTTCGACCTATAAATAAAGGAATTATTGTATTAGGATATATTACTATGTCTCTAAGTGGTAAAATAGGTATTTTTTTTTTATTTTTTTTAGTAGTTATATCTTTTTTTGTTTTAATTTTAATATTATTATTTTGATTGTTCATTATATATATAATATGAATTTAGTTTTTTAATTTATTTTTATTGTATATAAAATTTTTATCTATAATAATTTCTTTAGTATTTAAATTATTTCCAAAATTATACATATTATTAAATAATATATTTTCTATAACATTTTTAATGGATCTTGCGCCAGTGTTTTTTTTTATTGCTATTTTAGCTATTTCATTTATACCTTCATCTTTAAATATAAGGTTAATATTATTTAATTTGAAAAGTCATTTATAGTATTTAATTATTGAATTTTTAGGTTTAGTTAATATTTTTTTTAAATGTTTAATTTTTAATTTATTTAGTTTACTAATTATAGGAAATCTACCTATAAATTCTGGTATAAATCCATAATTAATTAAATCTTGATATTCAATATTATATTTTATGTTTTTTTTTTTAATTAATTTATGATTAAATCCTATATTATTGTTTATATTTAATCTATTGTATATTATATTTTTAAGTCCATTAAAAGTTCCTCCACATATAAATAATATATTTTCAGTATTTAATGATATACATTTTTGTAAAGGATGTTTTCTACCTCCTTCAATAGGAACTGATGATATAGTTCCTTCAATAATTTTTAACAAAGCTTGTTGTACTCCTTCTCCAGCAACATCTCGAGTTATTGAAATATTATGATGTTTTTTACTTATTTTATCAATTTCATCAATATAAATTATACCATATTCTGCTTTTTCTATATTGTATTTACATTTTTGTAATAATCTTGAAAGAATAGATTCTACATCATCTCCTACATAACCTGCTTGTGTTAATGTTGTTGCATCTGCTATAGCTAAAGGTATATCTAATATTTTTGAAATTGTTTTAGCTAATAAAGTTTTTCCGCTACCTGTAGGTCCTATTAATAATATATTTGATTTAATATTATTAATTTTTTTTTTTTTGTTTTGTAATATTTCATTTATAATTTGATAATGATTATATATAGCAACAGATAATTTTTTTTTTGTGTTATTATGACCTATTACATATTTATCTATATTTTTTTTAATTTTTTTAGGTATATATTTTTTTGTTTTTTTTATATAATTTTTATTATTAGTAATAGTTTGATATTGTTTATGAGTTTTGTCTAATTCTAGTAAACACATATTACAAATATAAATTTTTTTATGTATTAAGAATTTATTAATTTTATTATTTTTACAATATTCACATAAAAATAAAGTTCTTTTTATATTTTTCATATATATTATTTATTAATTTCTTTTTATTAATATTTTATCTATTAATCCATATTTTAATGCTTCTTTAGAATTAAAAAATTTATCTCTTTCTGTATCTTTTTTAATTGTATTATAGTTTTGATTTGTATTTTTAGATAATAATTTTATTATTTTATGTTTTATTTTTAGAATTTCTTTAGTTTGTATTTCTATATCAGTTACTTGTCCTTGAAAGGAACCTAAAGGTTGATGTATCATAATATTAGAATTTGGTAAACTAAATCTTTTATTTTTATGACCTGAGCTTAATAATAGAGCAGCCATTGAATATGCTTTACCTATACAAATAGTATTTACATTAGGTTTAATAAATTTTATTGTGTCATATATAGACATTCCAGAAGTTATTAATCCTCCAGGAGAATTTATATATAAAAATATATCTTTTTTATAATTTTTATATTCTAAAAATAATAATTGTGTAATTATTAAATTGCATATATTATCGTTTATTATTCCATTCAAAAATATTATTCTGTTATTTAATAGTTGTTCATTAATTGTTATATTATTGGAATATAATTTTTTTGTATTGTATATATTATTGTGATTATAATTCATTTTTTTATTTAAGATTAATATTTTTTTTTTTAAAACATATATTATGTAAAATTTTATTTATGAATTTATATTCATTTTTTGATCCAAATTTTTTAGTTAATTCTATACTTTCATTAATTATTACTTTAGTAGGTAATTTTTTATTTTTTTTTATTTCATATATAGCAATTTTTAAAATAATTTTTATTATTATATTTACATATCTATAATTATTTATATATTTATTTATTACATTATTAAAATATTTATTATTTTTTAATACTTCTTTTAAAATATTATTTAAATATTTTATATTTATATTTTTTAATATATTTTTTTTAATTAATTTAAATTCTTTAATTTTAGATTTAAAATTTTTATTTTTGCAAATTTTTAAAGAATATATAATTTGTAAAGCTAATTCTCTTGTAGCTTTATTTTTTATAAATTTTAATTGCATTATTTATATTACCTATATATTTTATTTTTTATAAATAGATAAATAAAATAAATATTTTATTTTTTATTTCTAAAAATTATTCTTCCTTTTTTAAGATCATATGGAGTCATTTGAACTGTAACTTTATCACCTGTTAGTATTCTAATATAATTTTTTCTCATTCTTCCAGAAATATGCGCTATAATAATTAATTTATTTTCTAATTTAACTTTAAACATAGTATTTGGTAAAGTTTCTATTACTATTCCTTTTAATTCTATATTGTTTTCTTTAATCATAAATTTATAATTTATATAATTTAATATTTTATTTTAAAATATTTTTTTTATTAATTAAAGTTAATTTGTTATAGATTTTCTAAATATTGTATTGCATCTAAAGCAGCTATACATCCTAAACCTGAAGCTATAATTGCCTGTTTATAGGGAATATTAGTTACATCTCCAGCTGCAAAAATTCCTTTTATATTAGTCATTGATTTATATTTTTGATTATTATAGTTAATAATTATATATTTATTTATATTTAAATTGATATATTTATTAAATAATTTACTATTTGGTTTAGTTCCTATTGCTAGAAATAATCCTTTTACTTGTAATTTCTTATTATAATTTTTGTTTATATTTGATATTATATATAATTTTATATTATTGTGTTTTTTTTTTATTTTATTTATAATATAATTTTTATAAAATATTATTTTTTTTTTTTTAATTTGTTTTTTAAATTTTTTTATTAATATTTTATCAGCTGTTATTTTGTTTCTTCTATGTATTAAAAATATTTTTTTAGCAAATTTACATAATACTAACGATTCTTCAATAGCGTTATTACCTCCTCCTACTATTGCTACATTTTTATTTTTATAGAAGTATGCATCACAATTAGTACATGTAGAAATGCTTTTACCATATAGTTTTTTTTCTATTTTTAATCCTAACATTTTAGGATTACAACCTGTTGCTATTATTAATGATGAACAAAAATATTTATATTGTTTACTTTTTAGTATAAAAGGTATTTTTTTAAAATTTACTTTATATATTTTATCTATAATAATTTTAGTTTTAAATTTTAATGCTTGTTTATGCATATTATTAATTAATTTAAAACCTTTTATTGGTTTATATTTTCCAGGTCAGTTTTCTATATTATTTGATTTTATTATTTGTCCTCCATAGTTTTTACCTGTAATTAAAACAGGTTTAATATTTGATCTAGCTGCATATATAGCTGCGGTATATGCTGCCGGTCCTGATCCTATTATTATTAATTTTGAAAATTTTTTATTTTTCATATAAATAATATAATTAAATTAAATTTTAATATATAAATTATGATATTATAAGATTTATTAAATAACGTATAATTATTATTATAATGCTAGATATAAAATTATTATTAAATAATTCTAATAAATTTTTAAAATTAGTAAAAAGTAGAGATTTAAATATTGATTTAAATATTTTAATTAATTTTTATAAAGAATATAGAAATTTAAATAGATATATAGAATATTTACATTTTATTAAAAAGAAATTATCTAATAAAATATATTTATATAAAATTAAAAATTTTTATATACATATTAAATATTTAAAATATTTTATTGAATTATTAAATAAAAACATTATAATAATTAAGAAAAAACTAAATGATTTATATTTTAAAATTAATAAATTAATGTTAAATATTCCTAATATTATTAATGATAAAAATATTAATAAAAAAAAAGATTTATTATTATATAAATGGGGGGTATTTAATAAAAAAGTAAATTTTAAAATTTTAGATCATTTAAATTTTTGTAAAAATTATGATTTTTTAAATTTTAAACAAGCAGTTTTATTAAGTAATAAATCTTATGTTGTAATTAAAGGATTAATAGCTAATTTATATAGAGCAGTATCACAATTTATGATAAATTATCATATTTTATATCATAATTATAATGAAGTTTATGTTCCATATATTGTTAAATTAGATACTTTATATAAATCTGCTCAGTTACCTAAATTTAAAAATGATATTTTTTATGTTTATAAAAAAAATAAATCATTTAATAAATATGCTTTAATACCTACTTCTGAAGTTTCTTTAATAAATTTATATCAAAATAAAATTTTAAATAAGAAAAATTTACCTATTAAATTAGTATCAAACACTCCTTGTTTTAGAGCTGAAAATATTTCTTATGGAAATAAAAATCAAGGGTTAATTAGATTAAATCAGTTTGATAAAATTGAATTAATACAATTAGTTCATCCTAAAAAATCTGATTTTGTTTTAGAAGAGGTAAGCAAACACGCAGAAAAAATTTTAAAATTATTAAAGATACCATATAGAAAAATATTGTTATCTGTTAATAATATGACATTTAGTTCATGTAAAACATATGATATTGAATTTTGATCTCCAGCGAGTAAAAAATTTATTGAAGTTTCTTCTTGTTCTAATACTTCAGATTTTCAATCTAGAAGAATAAATATTAAATATTATAGTAAAAATAAAAATAAAAATATGTTTATACATATAATTAATGGATCTGGTTTAGCAGTCGGACGAACTGTAGTTGCTATTATTGAAAATCATCAAGTTGAACCTGGAGTATTAAAAATACCTAAGATTTTAGTTAAATATATGAATGGAATTAAATATATTAAAAATTTTTAATTTAAATATAAACTAATATAGTAATTATTTAAATGTTTAGTCTAAATAATTTTAGTATAGCTCCTTTATTAAATTATATTAACATTCATAGTTGTTTTTTTTATAATTTATTATTAAATAAAATACCTATATATATGGGTATGATACATACATCGTCTTTTATTTATAATTATAAATCTTATTATAATAAATGATTGAATTCATTTAAAAATAAAAATATTATTTTGCAATTTGCAGGTAATTCATATAAGGATTTATATAAATGTATTTTATTAATAAAAAAATTTAAATATAAAGAAATTAATTTTAATATTGGTTGTCCTTCTTTAAGAGCACGAAAAAGTAATTTTGGTTTTTATTTAATGAAAAATAAAAATATTATAATTGATTGTTTAAACGCTATAAGAGAAGCTAATAATAATGTAAAAATATCTTTAAAACATCGTTTAGGTAATAATAATTATAATTATTTATTAGATTTTGTAGGAACAATATCATTATTTACTGATTGTAAGAAATTTATTGTTCATGCTCGTAATATATTATATGATAATACTTCAACATATTTAAATTTAAAAATACCTAAAATTAATTATAGTTTTGTATATAAATTAAAAAGGGATTTATCTTTTTTAGAAATTATTATTAATGGTGATATATATAATTTAAGTAATATTTATAATCATATGATTAATGATATTGATGGTGTTATGATAGGTAGAGGAATATATTATAATCCTTTGTTTTTATTAGAAATTAAAAATTTTATTAATTATAAAAATTTTGTATCAAATAAATATAATAATATAAACTTTAATAATAATATTTTTTATAATAAAAATAATAAAATTACAAATTATATATTATTAATATTTTATCAAATATTTAATTATATAAATTTAAATATAAAATATTATAAAATTAATAATATTATTAATAATATAATACATATTTTTTATAATATTAAAAATTCTTCTTTATTTAAAAAAAGAATGTTAATGTCAATTAAATTATGAAATAATTTTAAAAATTATAATGATTTTATATATTTTATGTTTTATGATTTTATTTAGATTTTGCTTTTTTAAATGCTTCTATCATTGTGCTAAAACAATTATTGTTTTTAAATTTATTTTTTTTATTTTTCTTAATTATTAATGGTTTTAAATTAATAATTCTATTTTTTTTATCTATATTTAAAATATTAGTATTTAATATATCATTTATTTTTATATTTTTTAATAAATTTTTATATTTTTTGTAATCAATTATTCCATTTATAAAATTATTAACAGATACTTTAATTTTTTCTTTATCAATAATTAATATTTTAGTTTTTAATATTTTATCATTTTTATAATTTAAATATTTATTTAAAGGATCATCTTGTAATTGTTTAATACCTAAAGAAATTCTTTCTTTATCTATATCAATTTGTAAAATTTTTACTTTTATTAAATCTCCTTTTTTATAAATTTTATTTATTAAATTTTCTTGATTATTATTTCATGAAATATCTGAATTATGTATTAATCCATCTATACCTTCTTTAAAACCTATAAATAAACCAAAATCAGTTATTGATTTTATTTTACCTTCTATAATATCACCTTTTTTATGTTTATTTGAGAATATTATTCATGGATTAGGTTTACATTGTTTAATACCTAAAGATATTCTACGTTTATTTTTATCAATATTTAGTATAATTGCGTTTATTTTTTCTCCTATATTAAATATTTTAAATGGATTAATGTTTTTATTTATTCAATCTATTTCTGAAATATGGGCTAATCCTTCTATTCCTTCTTCTATTTCTATAAAACAACCATAATCTGTTAAATTAGTTATTTTTCCTTTAATAGGATTATTTTTAGGATATTTTTTTTCTATATTTTTTCAAGGGTCTTTTGTTAATTGTTTTAATCCTAAAGATACTCTAGTTTTTGTTTCATCAAATTTTATTATTTTAATATTTACTTCTTCTCCTATTTTTAATATTTCATTAGGGTGTCTTATGCGTTTTCATGACATGTCTGTAATATGTAGTAATCCGTCTAGTCCTCCTAAATCTATAAATGCTCCATAATCAGTAATATTTTTTACTATTCCTTTTACTATAGATCCTTCATATATTTTTTTAAGTAATTTTTCTTTTTCTATATTATTATCATTAATAATAGCAGCTTTTCTAGATAAAACTATATTACTATTTTGTTTATCTAATTTAATTACTTTAAAATCTAATAATTTACCTTCTAATGGAGATAAATCTTTAACTGGTTTAATATCAATAAGTGATCCTGGTAAAAAACATTTAATATTATTAATATCTACTGTAAAACCTCCTTTTACTCTTCCAGTTATTATTCCTTTTACAGTATTAGAAGTTGTATATGATAGTTCTAATTTATTTCAAGATTCATGTTTTTGAGCTTTTTCACGAGAAAGTATAGTAATACCATTACCAGTTTCAAAAGAATCTATAAATAATTTTGTTATATCATTTTTTTTTATTTTTATTTTACCATCAAAATTTTTAAATTCTTCAATTGAAATATATGATTCTGATTTTAAGCCAGAATCTATAATTACATTATTTTTTTTAATATCTATTACTTTTCCTTTTATAATTGTTCCATGTAAAATTTTAATTTTTTTTATTGATTTTTTAAATAATTGATTAAATGTTAATGTCATAATATTTTAAAATTGTTTATATATATATAAAATTTTATTTATAAATATATTAATATTTTTTTTTTAATTTAAAATGGTATATCATCAAAATCTATTGATAAATCGTCTGATTTGTCTTCATTAATTTTAATTTTATTAGTTTTTTTATTTTTTTTTATATTTGTGTTTTTTTTGTTTAATGATTTGTTATTATTTTTATTACCCAACATTTGCATAGTACCATTCATATTAACTATTATTTCTGTAATATATTTTTCTTGTCCAGATTTATCTTGTCATTTTCTTGTTTGTAATGATCCTTCTATATAAACTTGAGATCCTTTTTTTAAGTATTCAGCTGCTATTTCAGCTAGTTTACCAAATAAAATAACTCTATGTCATTCTGTTTTTTCTTTATTAATACCTGTTTTTTTATCTTTTCATATTTCAGATGTAGCTATATTTAAATTTGTTATTGTGTTTCCATTAGACATATATCTAATTTCTGGATTTTGACCTAAATTACCTATTAATATTACTTTGTTTATTCCTTTACTAGCCATATTAAATTTAATTGTTTTAATAAATAATATTTTATCATAATTTTATTTAAATAAATTTTATATTTAAATAATTTAATAATTATATTTAGTGTTTGAATAATTATCAAATCTTGAAATTTTTCCATTAAATAATAAGTGTATAGTTCCTGTAGGACCGTTTCTTTGTTTTCCTATTATTATTTCAGCAATTCCTTTCATATCAGTGTTTTCATTATATAGTTCATCTCTGTATATAAATATTATTAAATCAGCGTCTTGTTCAATTGATCCGGATTCTCTTAAGTCTGAATTTATAGGTCGCTTGTCTGATCTTAATTCAGATGATCTATTTAATTGAGATAACGCTATAATTGGTATTTTAAGTTCTTTTGCTAATAATTTTAATGATCTTGAAATATCTGCTATTTCTAGTGCTCTATTTTCTAAATAGGTATTTGATCTCATTAATTGTAGATAATCTATCATAACTATACTAAGTCCTTTGTTTTCACGATAAATTTTTCTAGTTCGAGTTCTAATTTCTGTAGGAGTTAAGTTACAAGAATCATCTATAAATATATTATTTTTTTTTTCTAATAATTTTAATGTTCTAGAAATTTTTTTTCAATCTTTATTATTTAATTTTCCTGTTTTAATTTTATTTTGATTAATACGTGATAATGAAGATATTATTCTAATAATTATTTGTTCTGAAGGCATTTCTAAACTGAAAATTAATATAGGTTTTTTATGTGACATTGCTATGTTTTCACATATATTCATAGCAAAAGTAGTTTTACCCATTGATGGTCTTGCAGCTATTATAATTAAGTCAGATTTTTGTAAACCAAATGTTTTTTTATTTAAGTCAATATATCCTGTATCTATTCCTGTTATTTCTTGTTTAGGGTTATTATATAATTTTTTAAATTTTTTTTTTGTTTTTTTTATTATATTAAAAATTTTTTGGGGATTATTATTGTTAAATTTTTTTTCTGATATTTTAAATATTTTTGATTCAGCTAAATTTAATATTTCACTGCTGTTTCTTCCTAAAGGATTAAAACTATGCATAATAATTTCATTAGAAATATTAATTATATTTCTAAGTATTGATTTTTCTTTAATAATTTCTGCATAATAGTGTATATTAGATAAACTAGGAACATTTTGTGATATTTCAACTAAATATTCAAATCCACCTATTATATCTAATTTTTTGTTTTTTTTTAATGATTCTGATAATGTAATTAAATCTATAGGTTTATATAATTCAAATAATATTTGCATTTCATTAAATATTATTTGATGTGATTTATAAAAAAAATCATTATCATTTATAATCTCATAGATATTTTCTCATTTATCATTATCTAGCATTAATCCTCCTAATACTGATTGTTCTGCTTCGTTGCTAAAAGGAGGAGTTTTAAAGTTATTAGTATTATGTAGTAAATTATTATTTTTCATGTTTTATTATTTATTTTAAAATAATTATTAAATATAATATTATAATAGATATTATATTTATAATTTAAATATTATGTATGTATATACATGTTTAACTTTAAACTAATAAATGTTTGTTTTTTTTATTTTATGTTATTAATTATTTTAAATATTATAAATAATTTTAAAAATGATTTAAAAATTAAATATAATAATAGAAAATATATTTGAGAAATAATTTAATTTTAATTAAATTTAAAATATTTAGATTATTTAATTAATTTAAAAATATTAATTAAATATTATATATATATATTAATGTTATTTATTTATTAATAAAAATATTTATTAATTATACAAATATTAGTATAAATAATATTAATATTACATAAAATAGTTATATTATAAAAATAGGATTTTATTTTTTAAATAATTTTTTTAAAATTTTTATTTAATTTTTTATATATAAAAAAAATTTAATATTATGTTTTATTTTATGTTTATATAAATATCATGATTTTGGTATAATAATATTATTATATAAAAAGGTTTCAATATATATTAATCCATTAATATTAATAATATTATAATTATTTATTATTTGTATTATTTTATTTAAATTTATAATGTAAAAAGGTGGATCTAAAAAAATAATATCAAAATTAGTTATTTTTTTTTTTTTTAAAAATGTTATACAATTTTTATTTAATAAATTATATTTATTTATATTAATTTTATAAAAATTTTTTTTTATTATATTAAATATTTTATAATTTTTTTCTATTAAAGTTACATATTTTGCTTTGTTAGAAATTGCTTCTAAACTTAATGCACCTGTTCCAGCAAAACAATCTAAACATTTTGTGTTTTTAATAAATGGTAATAATCAACTAAATAATATTTTTTTTATTATTGAAGTAGTAGGTTTTAGTAATTTATTTTTTATATATTTAAGTTTTTGTCCTTTATAATTTCCTGTTATAATTTTCATTATTGTATAAAATTTATTTTGTAATTAAATATATTTATTTATATATAAATATTAATTATAATATTATTAAGTATATAATTTATTTATTAAATATATATAATTAATATATATTTATAATATTAATATATTGTTATTAAATAATAAATATTATATATTAATATAATTTTTTATTAATATTTTAATATTAATTTTATGTGATAAAGAGATTTATATGTCAGTTAATACTAATATTAATTTTAATATATTTTGTGTAGGAAATTTAAATACTTATATTTATTTTATTAATTCTTTACCTATATTATCTTATGAACAAGAATATAAATTAATTAATGATTTTTATTATTATAATAATATAAATAGTATTAAAAAATTAATTATATTTAATTTAAAATTTGTATTAAATGTTGCAAAAAATTATTTAGGTTATGGTATAGCAATATCTGATTTAATTCAAGAAGGTAACATAGGATTAATAAAAGCAATTAAAAAATTTAATCCTTTATATAAAGTAAGAATAATATCTTTTGCTATTTACTGAATTAAATGTGAAATACATGAATTTATATTAAAAAATTTACGTATAGTAAAAATTGCTACAACTAAATCACAACGTAAGTTGTTTTTTAATTTAAGAAAGTTAAAAAAAAAAATAGGTTGATTAAAATATAAAGAAATTAATTTAATTTCTAAAAAATTATCAGTATCTAAAAAGGATATTTATAAAATGGAATCAAGAATGTTTTATAATGATATTAATTTGGGTGTTAATAATATTAATAAATATTTTGATGGTAATTTATTTTATAATAAAGATTTATTAAATGATAATTTGATGGATAAAAATTCTAATTTTACTGATAATATAGAATATTTAAATTGAAAAAAATATATTTTGAAAAAGTTAAAATTAGCTTTTATTAATTTAGATAATAGAAGTAAACATATTATTAAATCTAGATGATTGCGAAAGAAAAAAGTGACTTTAAAAAAGTTAGCAGAATATTATAAAATATCTTCTGAGCGTATTCGTCAATTAGAAAAAAATGCGATTAAAAAGTTAAGATTTTTAATTAAAAATTATTAATTTATATATAGGTAAATAAGTGACAACTATTTTAAGTGTAAGAATTAAAAATTTAGTAGTGATGGGTGGTGATGGTCAAGCTACATTTAATAATACTATTATGAAAGGAAATGTTAAAAAAGTTAGGAAATTATATAATGATAAAGTTATAGCTGGTTTTGCCGGTAGTACTGCTGATGCGTTTACTTTATTTGAATTATTTGAAAAAAAATTAGAAATATATCAGGGTCATATAATAAAATCAGCTGTAGAATTAGCTAAAGATTGAAGAACAGATAAAATTTTAAGGAAATTAGAAGCATTATTAGCTATTGTTGATATTAATAGTTCTTTAATAATTACTGGTAATGGAGATGTTATACAACCTGAAAATGATTTGATTGCAATTGGTAGTGGAGGTAATTATGCTTTTTCTGCCGCAAAAGCATTAATAGAAAATACTAATTTAGATTCATTTAATATAGTAAAAAAATCTTTATGTATAGCTGCAGATTTATGTGTTTATACTAATCATAGTTTTACAATAGAAAAATTATTATGTATAAAAGAATAAAAAATAATATTTTTATTATAGAGAAAACATATTATGTATAATGAAATGACGCCTCAAGAAATAGTTAATGAATTAGATAAATTTATTATTAGTCAAAATGATGCTAAAAGAGCTGTATCAATTGCTTTACGTAATAGATGGAGAAGAATGCAGCTTAATGATGATTTAAAAAGTGAAATTACTCCTAAAAATATTTTAATGATTGGAACAACAGGAGTAGGTAAAACAGAAATAGCTCGTCGTTTGGCTAAATTAAGTAATTCTCCTTTTATAAAGGTAGAAGCAACTAAATTTACTGAAGTAGGATATGTAGGTAAAGAAGTAGATTCTATAATAAGAGATTTAACTGATTATGCTGTTAAGATGATAAAGATGCAGGTGGTAAAGGATAATTATAATAAAGCTAAAATTTTAGCAGAAAACCGTATTTTAGATTTATTAATAAATGATTCAAAATTTATTAAATCTGAATTTAATGATAAAGAATTAAGTGATATTAATTCACATATATATATAAAAAAAAATTTATTGTGTAAATTACGTAATAAAATTTTTGATGACAAAGATATTGAAATTAATATATCTATTCCAACTTTAGGTATAGAAATAATGTCACCACCTGGTATGGAAGAAATGACTAGTCAATTACAATCAATATTTCAAAATTTAAGTGGTCAAAAAAAAAAATTACGTAAATTAAAAATTAAACAAGCAATAAAATTATTAATTGACGAGGAATCTGCTAAATTAATTAATTTAGATGATATTAAAAAGCGTGCTATAGATTTAGTTGAACAACAAGGAATAGTTTTTATTGATGAAATTGATAAAATTTGTAAAAGAGGACAAATATTAGATTCAGGAGTTTCAAGAGAGGGAGTTCAAAGAGATTTATTACCTTTAGTTGAAGGTTGTACTGTATCTACTAAATATGGTGTTGTAAAAACAGATTTTATATTATTTATAGCCTCAGGGTCTTTTCAGTTATGTAGTCCTTCTGATTTAATACCTGAATTACAAGGTAGGTTTCCTATTAGGGTTAAACTAAGTTCATTAAGTGTTAAGGATTTTTGTAAAATATTAGTTGAGCCTAATGTATCTATAACTTCACAATATAAATATTTATTAAATGTAGAAAATGTTAATATTCAATTTACTAATGGGGGAATAAAAAAAATAGCTAAAATAGCATGAACAATAAATGAAAATTCTGAAAATATAGGTGCAAGAAGATTACATACTGTATTAGAAAAATTAATGGAAGATATATCTTATAATGCTACAGATTATTATAATAAATTAATTAAAATAGATAGTAAATATGTTAAATTAAAACTAAATCATTTAGTAGTAAATGAAGATTTAAGTAAATTTATATTATAATTTTGATATAAAATATGAAATGTTTTGTAAAAAAAAAATTAATTATTTATAGGGCAAAAAAGATTAAAATTAAATTAACTAAAATTCATTGAAAAATTATATATTATTTTATGAAATTTTATATAAAAAATAAAATATTACCTAGTATAAAAAATTTATTAACTTATTTAAATATAAATAATAAAAACTATACTTATAGTAGTATTTTTTTATTTACATTGTTTCCTAAAGGTATTTTTAAACAAATATGTAAGTTATGTAATTTATCTACTTCTTTAATAAGTTGTTTTTAATATTTATTATTAATTTATTTAAATTAAATATTTAATATTATATATTTTAATTATTTTTATAATTTTTTTAATAAATTTATATATATATTTTTTTTTTTATATATATATATTTAATTTATTTATATATATAAATAAATTTATTTTTAAATGGTTATGATATGTTAATATTATGAAAATCTTGTTTTATATTATTAATTTTTTTTTAAATATATATAATGTAGTTATTAATTAAAATTTTGTAATCTTATAATATATTAATTTAAATAGGGTGGGGAATTTATAATTTTTATTTTTTTATTTATTTTTTTATATATTGTATATTTTTTATTTTAGATTTTAATATTAAAATTTGTAATTTTTTTTTATATTTTTTTTTATAATTTTAATTAAAATTTTTATTTTAATTTTATGTGTGTATTTTATTATTAAGTAAATATTATTTTTACAATATATTTTATTTTTTTTTGTTTATTAATTTTTTATATATATTTTTTTATTTTTAGGTATTAAATAAAAAAATAATTTTGTAATATAATAATTTTTATATAAATAAAATATTAATTTTAATATTTTTTTTTTTAATACAATTTTTATAAATAATTGATATAATATTTTTAATTTTTATATTAATTAATAAATGTTTTATTTTATTAAATGAATATATATTAATTATGATAACTGTTATTTTTTTATTATTTAATTGTATTAATAATATATATTATATTTATAAATTTTTAATATTTTAAATTTTATAAAGTAATTTATTAATTTTATAAATTTGTAAAATTATTTTAAAAATAAACATTTTATTACATAATATATTTAATATTTATTATATAATTATTATTATAAATAAATTATTTTTTTATTATTTATATAGATAAATTAAATATGAAAAAAAATATACATCCTAAAATTTATAAATTAAATATAAAATGTTCTTGTGGTAATTTAATTAAAATATTTACTAGTAGTAAATATAAATTTATTATTGATGTTTGTTATAAATGTCATGCTTTTTATACAGGGAAACAAAAAATAACAGGTTCTAAAGGTAGAATTCAAAATTTAAAAAAACGTTTTAAAAATATTAATTTAATATTTTAAATTATAAATAAGTAAATAAAATTATATGTATTATTAATAAAATAATACATATATTATTTTAATTTTATTGATTTTAGTAAAAATATAAAATTTTTTATATTTCAACTTGCAGTTCCTATTAACAATCCAGATATATTTTTTATATTAATTAAAATATTTATATTATCAGTATTAACAGATCCTCCATAAATAATTTTTATATTTTTATTGTAATTAATTTTATTTAAATAATTTTTAATAAATTTAATAATTTTAGTAATATGTTTAATATTTAGTAAATTTGATTTATTATTATTTTTACTATTTATAGCCCATATAGGTTCATAAGCTAAAATAATATTTTTATTGTTTATAATATTATTATTTTTAAATAAATAATTAATTTGTTTTTTGCATGTTTTTATGCTTAGTTTGTTTTTATATTCATTATAATTTTCACCAATACAAATTATTGGTACAAAATTATATTTTTGTAATAATATAATTTTTTTAAATATATCTTTTAAAGTTTCATTATGATATTTAATTTGTTCTGAGTGTCCTAATATTATATATTTTATATTAAAATCTTTAATCATTTTTATAGAAATTTCACCAGTATATGCTCCTTGAATATGTTTATCAATATTTTGTACAGTTAGTGTTATATTATAATTTTTGATTAATTTACTAATATAATCTATATATATAATAGGAGGAGCAATAGAAAGTTTAAATAAATTTAATATAAAATAATTTTTAATTAAATATTTAATATATTTTTTAATAAAATTTTTATTACCATTTAGTTTTCAATTACATATAATAAGTTTATGTTTCATTTTATTAAATATTAATTTATTATATAAATAATTGTATAATTTTTTTTTTTAAAAGTATATTATTTTTTAGGATTATTATGTGTAAATATTTTCATTGTTCTGCATTTTTAGATGATATTATTAATTATTTAAATATTAAAAAAAACGGTATTTATATAGATTGTACATATGGATGTGGAGGGCATTCATATAAAATATTAAATAATTTAAATTCTTATGGTAAGCTTTTTGCTTTTGATATAGATCCTAATGTTACTAATATAGTAAATAATAATATTAATGATTCTAGATTTATGTTTATTAATAATAATTTTATTAAATTAAAATATTATATGGATCTTTTTTTATTAACTGAAAAAATAGATGGAGTATTATTTGATTTAGGTATTTCAACTTATCAATTAAATAATTCTAATAGAGGTTTTTCTTTTTTAAGGAAAGGTCCTTTAGATATGAGATTAAATCAAAATATAGGAATTAAGGCAAGTGAATGATTAAATAAAGCTAATTATAATGAAATTTATAATGTAATAAAAAATTTAGGTCAAGAAAAAAATGCAAAAAAAATATCTCGTAAAATAATATTGTATAAACGTATAAATAAATTTAATACTACTAGTGATTTAAATAATTTAATAATTAAAAATATTTATAAAAGAAAAAGAATACACCAATCTACTAAAACATTTCAAGCTATTAGATTATTTATTAATAATGAATTAAATAATATTAAATTAGGTTTAGATTGTGCTTATAAAGTATTACGTAAAGGTGGTAGATTGGTTGTTATTAGTTTTAATTCTTTAGAAGATAGTATAGTAAAAAATTTTATAATGAATAAAAGTAATATTAATAATTTATTATTAAGTAAAATTCCTTTAACTAATTTACAAATAAAAGAAAGATTTCCTATTAAAATGTTAAATTTAGGTAAATATAAGCCTTCATTAAATGAAATTAATAATTGTAATAATATAAGAAGTGCTATTTTAAGAATAGCACAAAAATGTTAAATTATTAAATTTTGATTTATGTTTATGTAAAAATATTTAATTTTATTTGTTTTTAATTTTGATATAATTTTATTTTTGTTTTTTAATAAATATATTTTTAAGTGTATATTATTTGTTTCTAAAATAATATTATGTTTATTTATATTTATTATTTTACATTGTTTATATATTATATTAGGTATAATTTTTTTTATTTTTTTATTTAAATTTTTTATTATATTGTATTTATTAATTATTTTATTTAAATATTTTAGTTTATATTTAGAAGTTATAATATTATATATAGATGTTGGTTTTTTTTTCATTTTATACTTATATTTTATTTAATTTGTATTTATTATATAATTATATATAGTAAATTTTAGTATAAAATAAATTTAAATTAATTTATGTTTAAAAAATTATTTTCATATATTTTTAATTGACGTAATATTAATTATAATGAAATATCAAATATAATTAATAAAATAAAAAATTTAAAAGAAGAATTTAGTATAAAAACAAATAATGATTTGAAAAAAAATACTTTTAAATATAAAGAGTATTTTTTATCTGGAAAAGATATTAATATTATAATTCCAGAAATATTTGCTAATATTATTGAATCTATTAAAAGAATTTTTAATATTAATTTATTTGATGTTCAATTAATTAGTGCTTTATATTTAAATAAAGGATATATTACTGATATGAAAACAGGAGAAGGTAAGACCATAACTTCTACTTTACCAATATATTTTCATTCTTTATATAATAAAGGAGTTCATGTAATTACTATTAATGAGTATTTAGCTAAGCGTGATTCTACTAATAATAGAAAATTATTTAATTTTTTAGGACTTAGTGTTGGATTAAATTTATCTAATTTATCAATTTTAGAGAAACAAGATGCTTATTTATGTGATATTACTTATGGAACTAATAATGAGTTTTGTTTTGATTATTTAAAAGATAATTTAGTTTTAAGAATAGAAGATAAAGTGCAAAGAAAATATTTATTTTATGCTCTTTTAGATGAAATTGATTCTATTTTAATAGATGAAGCTAGAACTCCTTTAATAATTTCAGATGATATATTAAATATTAATAATATATATACTAAAATAAATAGTATAATACATAATTTAAAAATTCAAAATGATAAATTAAATATTTTGGGTGATTTTATAATAAATTTTAAACTTAAAAATATTTATTTAACTGATAAAGGATTTTTAAAATTAGAAAATTTATTATTACAAAAAGGGTTAGTAAAGAAGAAAAGTAATAATTTTTTATATAAAAAAAAAAATATTAAATTAATTAATTATATAATAATATCATTAAAGGCTCATTATTTATATAAAAAAAATATAGATTATTTAGTAATAAATAATAAAATTATTATTATTGATGAATTTACTGGAAGGTTAATGCCTGATAAAAAATGAAGTGATGGATTACATCAAGCTATTGAAGCTAAAGAAGGAATATCTTTAAGTAGTGATAGTAAAATATTAGCTTCTATTACTTTTCAAAATTATTTTAGATTATATGAAAAGTTATCAGGTATGAGTGGTACAGCTATTAATGAATCTTGTGAATTTAAACAAATATATAATATGGATACTGTTGTTATTCCTACTAACAAGCCTTTAATTAGAAGAGATTATGAAGATATATTTTTTACAAATGAAAAAAATAAAATTGATTATATTATTAATGATATAATTAGAAGAAATAAATTAGGTCAACCTATTTTGGTAGGTACATTGACTGTAGAAAAATCAGAATTGATTTCTATGAAATTAGAGAAGTTGGGTATAAAACATAATGTATTAAATGCTAAATATCATAAATTAGAATCTAAAATTATATCACAAGCAGGTAAATTAAATTCTGTTACAATAGCTACTAATATGGCTGGTAGAGGTACAGATATAATTTTAGGAGGTAATTATTTTTCAAAAATTAATTTTTTATATAAAAAAAGATTTTATAAAGATTATAAAATTTTATTAAATAAATGAAAATTAAATAATAAATTAGTTAAAAATTTAGGAGGGTTACATATAATAGGTGTTGAAAGGAATGAATCTAGAAGAATAGATGATCAATTAAGGGGAAGGGCGGGACGTCAAGGTGATCCTGGTTCTTCAATATTTTATATATCTTTTGAAGATTCTTTAATTAAAATGTTTATGTCTAAGAATATTTTAAATATGATAAAAAATATAGGTTTTAATAGTAAATTTTCAAAAAATATAGAAGATTCATTAATAAATAAATTAATTGAAAAAGCTCAAAATGAAATAGAATTAAGAAATTTTGAAATACGTAAAAATTTATTACAATATGATGATATTACAAATGTTCAAAGAAAAATTATATATGATAAAAGGAATGATATTTTATATTCAAAATATATTAATTTAGATTATAAAATAATTATTAAAGAATATATAAATAAATTATTTAATAATATAACTAAAATTAATTTTAGTAAGAGAATTAAATATATTAAATATGTATTATTTTTAAATTTAAATTATGTTATTAAAGATAAATATTTAAGTTATATTAATTACTTAAGTTTGAAAAAAATAATTATAAAAAAATTAATAAAAATTTATAAAATAAAAAAAATTAATTATGGTAATAAAATTTTTAATATTATTTTAAAAAATATTATGATTAGATTATTAGATAATTTATGACAGGAATATATATTTTATATTGATTCATTAAAAGAATATATTCATTTAAGAGGTTATGCAAACAAAGATCCTATACAAGAATATAAAATTGAATCATATAAAATTTTTTTTAAAATATTAGATAATTTTTATTATGAGTTAATTAAAATATTATTTATAATACCTGATAATATTAATGATTTAGATAAGTTTTTATTAGATTTTAAATTTTTTAAAACTAAAATAAAATATTTTAATTAAATTTATAATTTTTTTAAATGAATAATAAATATATAGATTATAATAATTTAATTAATAAAATTAATTGATTATGTATAATAATAAAGTTTTAGCTTTAAAATGAAGGCCTAAAAATTTTAAAGATTTTATAGGGAATAATAATGTAATTAAAATTATTTTAAATAGTTTAAAATATAAAAAAATTTATAGTACTTATTTGTTTTATGGACCTAAAGGTGTAGGTAAAACTAGTTTATCAAGGTTATTATCAAAATCTTTGAATTGTGAATTAGGAATTAATGGTAATTTTTGTTTAAAATGTTCTAATTGTTTATCTATTAGTAAAGGTAAATCTTGTGATGTAATAGAAATAGATGGTGCTTCAAAATCTAAATTAGAGGATATAAAAGATATCTTAGATAGTATATATTATTTACCAATTAATATGAGGTATAAAATATATATTATTGATGAAGTACATATGTTGTCAAGATATAGTTTTAATGCTTTATTAAAGGTTTTAGAAGAACCTCCTAAATATGTAAAATTTATATTTGCAACAACGGAATATAATAAAATTCCTAATACTATTTTATCTAGATGTATGTGTTTTTATTTAAAACCTTTAAGTATTGATGAAATTTATAATAGGTTGATTTATATATGTAAAAAAGAATCTTATAAATTTGAGAAGAGTGCTTTAGAATTAATATCAATTAATTCTGAAGGAAGTTTAAGAGATGCTTTAATATTATTAGAACAATTATATTTAATAAAATTTAAAATTAAACTAAAATATGTAAATATTTTTTTTAATAAGGTTGATGATTATTTAATTTTTAATTTTTTAAAAAATTTATTTAAAAAAAAATATAATAAAATATTATCATATTTAGATATTTTTTTAAATAGTAATATGGAATATAATGATATTTTTTTATCTATTTTAGATAAATTATATAAATTATTATTAATAAAAATTATTCCTAACATTAATTCTATTAAATTTAATATAATTAAAAATAAAGAAAATATTTTATATTTAAGTAAATATGTAAATATTAAAGATATTAAACATTATTATAATATTTTTTTATATGGTAAAACTAATTTATTAAATTATTATGATAAAAAAATTTTTTTTGAATATTTAATATTTAAAACTATTATTTTATAATATTATTTATTAAATATAATTTTAATTATTATTATAATATATATAAATAAAATTAATTAAGGTTTGTATAATGAATATTAAAGAAAAACAGTTTGTATTTAAATCTGAAATAAAACAATTGTTAGATTTAATGATTAATTCTTTATATTCTAACAAGGATATTTTTTTAAGAGAATTAATATCTAATTCTTCTGATTCAATAGATAAATTAAAATTTTATTTAGTTTCTAAAGGAAAAGATATAAAATTAAATAATAATTTTTATATTAGAATTTTAATTAAAGGTAAAAAATTAATTATACGCGACAATGGTATAGGAATGACTTATAAAGAAATTATTAATAATTTAGGAACTATAGCTCATTCAGGTACTAAGAAATTTTTAAAAAATTTAAAGAATAAGAATAAATTAAATAATAATAATGAAATAAATAATAATTTAATAGGAAAATTTGGAGTAGGTTTTTATTCTTCTTTTATTGTTGCTTATAAAGTTAAAGTACATACTAGATCAATTTTAGAAAAAGAAGCTGATAAATCTATTTTATGATATTCAGAAGCTCAAGGTATTTATACTGTAAATAAATTATATAAAAAAGGGTTTGGAACAGATGTAATTTTATATATTAAAGATTCTTGTAAAGAATATTTAGATATTAATAATTTAATTAAAATAGTAAATAAATATTCAAATTATATTTCTATTCCTATAGAATATAAAATATTTGATAAAGAAAAATCTAAATTTATATGAAAAAAAATTAATATTTATGAAGCTATTTGATTAAAATCTAAATTTGAGTTAATTGATAATGATTATATAAATTTTTATATTAATTTAACAAATAATTTAGGTAAGCCATTAATTTGAAGTCATAATAAAGTAGAAGGAGATCAAAATTATATTAGTTTGTTATATATACCAGATACTTCTCCTTGAAATATTTGAAATAGAGATGAATACAAAAATTGTATTAAATTATATGTAAAAAAAGTATTTATAATGGATGATATAAAAAAATTAATACCTTATTGTTTAAGATTTGTTCAAGGTATAATTGATACTGATGATTTACCATTAAATATTTCTAGAGAAATTTTACAAAATAATTATGTTTTGAAAAGACTAGGTAATAGTATAACGAATAAAATATTTAAAATGTTAAATAACTTATCTTTAGATATTGATAAATATAATATTTTTTGAAATCAATTTGGTTTAGTTTTAAAAGAAGGATTAGCTGATAATTCTATAGAAAAAACAAAAATAACTAAATTGCTTAGATTTAATAGTTCTAAATATGATATAAAAGAGCTTATATCTTTAGATAATTATGTTAATAATATGAAAATAGGTCAAGATAAAATATATTATATTAATTCAGAAAATTATATATCTGCTAAAAATAGTCCTCATTTGGAGATTTTTGATAAGAAAAATATTGAAGTATTATTTATGTTAGATAGAATTGATGAATGAATGATGAGTTATTTGATTGATTATAAGGGATTTAATTTTTGTTCTATTAATAAAAATAACAATATAAATTTAGATAATATATTAACAACTGATACAAATAAAAAATTAAATGTAAATGATGGTAATATTGTTGATATTAATGAAGAAAAATTTTTTAAAAGGATTTATGATTTATTATGTAATAATATTAAAGAAGTTAGAATTACTGATAAATTAGAAAAATTTCCTGCTGTTTTAGTAACTGATACTAATGATATTAGTACTCAAATGTTAAAATTATTAAAATCTACAGGTAAAGATGTACCTAAAGTTAAGTATTATTTAGATATTAATATTAATCATATAATAATTAAATATATTAAAACTATTAAAGATTCTAATGTATTTAATAAATGAATAAATTTTATTTATTATCAAGCTCTTTTGATAGAAAGCAATTCATTAGATAATCCTGTAGATTTTATTTGTTTAGTAAATGATTTATTTTGTAATTTTATAATTAAATAATAATAAATTAATTTAAGTGATATGAATATTATTTTATTAGGACCCCCGGGTTCAGGTAAAGGAACTCAATCTAAATTTATTGTTAATAAATATAAATTACAACTGATATCTTTTGGAGATATTTTACGTAACTATAATTTTAATAAATTAAATATTAGAAAAATAAATAATGGTACTTTAATAAATAATAAATTAGCTAATTATATAGTAAAAAAATATATAAATAATAATTTTAATAGTAATGGTTTTTTGTTTGATGGTTTTCCTAGAAATGTTATTCAGGCTAAATTTTTAAAGTTTATTAAAATTAATTGTATTATAGAATTATGTGTTTCTGATAACATAATTTTAGATAGATTATTAAATAGAAAGGTACATATTAAATCTGGTAGAATTTATAATATAAAATATAACCCTCCTATAATGGAGGGTATAGATGATATAACTGGTGAAAAATTAGTTTCAAGATTAGATGACTTAAATAGTAATATTATTAAAAAAAGATTAATTTTTTATAAAAGAATTTTAATTAATTTAAAAAATTATTATAAAATTTATTTTGGAAATAAATTTGTTAAATATTATATATCTATAAATGCTAATAAAAATATTAATTTAGTTAAAAACACAATAATTAATATTATTGAAAATATATTTTTTTAATTTTATTTTTTATTTCTTTGTATATATTATAATTTTTTTTTAAATATTTATATGATTTATATTGTCCTTGTCCTAGCTTATATAAATTATATTTATATCAATTTCCGTTTTTTTTTATTAAATTATTTTTAACACCTAATTTTAAAATTTCTAAATATTTATTTATACCTTCATTATATATTATTTGAAATTCTGCTGATTTAAATGGAGCAGAAAGTTTATTTTTTACAATTTTTACCTTAGTTTCGTTTCCTATTATGATATCTTTATGTTTTATATTTCCTATTTTTCTAATTTCTAATCTTATTGATGAATAAAATTTTAATGCATTTCCTCCAGTAGTAATTTCAGGATTACCAAATAATATACCAATTTTAATTCTTATTTGATTAATAAAGATTAATAATATATTAGATTTGTTAATATTACTAGCTAATTTTCTCATAGCTTGACTCATCATTCTAGCTGTTAATCCTATATGGGTGTCTCCTATTTCTCCATCTATTTCTGCTTTAGGTGTTAAAGCTGCTACAGAATCAATTATTATAATATCTATAGAATTGGATTTTGCTAGTATATTACATATTTCTAATGCCTGTTCACCGTTATCTGGTTGAGAGCATAATAATTCATTAATATTAACACCTATTTTTTGTGCATAAATTGGATCTAATGAATGTTCAGCATCAATAAAAATACAAGTTTTTTGTTTTTTTTGAGCTGAAGCTATAATTTCTAATGTTAATGTAGTTTTTCCTGAAGATTCTGGTCCATATATTTCTATAATTCTTCCCATAGGTAAACCTCCTATGCCTAGAGCAATATCTAAAGATATTGATCCTGTAGATATAGTTTCTATTTTAGTTAATTTATTTCCTCCTAATTTAATAGCAGATCCTTTGCCAAATTGTTTTTCTATTTCTTCTAATGCTTTGTTAATAGATTTTTTTATTGATTTATTATTCATTATTTATATTTATTAATTAAATAAAAATTTTAAAATTTAATATTATATTGTTTTTGTTATATTAAATTTATAATAATATTATTATAAATTTTATTATATAGTTAATATTTTTTATATAATATAATATATTATATATATTTTATTAAAATTTTATATGGTAGTTTTATATGGTTATTAAATCTTATGAAATACGTAATATATTTTTAGAATATTTTAAATTACGTAATCATACTATATTAAATAGTAGTAGTTTAGTACCTAAAAATGATAATAGTTTATTATTTACTAATTCAGGTATGAATCAGTTCAAAGAATATTTTTTAGGTATAAAAGATACTTTAGATGTAAATTATGTTACTGTTCAACGTTGTTTAAGAATTAGTGGAAAACATAATGATTTTAAAAATATAGGTAATACAAATTGACATAATACTTTTTTTGAAATGATGGGTAATTTTAGTTTTGGTGTTTATTTTAAAAAAGAGGCTATTATTTATGCATGAGATTTTTTAACAAATAAAAAATTTTTAAATATTTCTAAAGATAAACTTATAGTAACTGTTAATAAAGATGATATAGATACTTATGATATTTGATTAAATATTATTAAATTATGTAAAAATAATATTATTTTAACAGAAAATAAGGGTATATATTCTAAAAATTTTTGAAGTATTGGAAAAACTGGTTTATGTGGTTATTGTACTGAAATATTTTATAATATTGATTTTTGTTATGATAATAAAAGATATAAATTAAATAGAAATTTTATAGAAATATGAAATTTAGTTTTTATAGAATATAATTTAGATTATAAAAATAAATTAAGTTTATTATCTAGAAAATGTATAGATACTGGTATGGGTTTGGAAAGAATTACAGCAGTATTACAGAATGTAAAATCTAATTTTGATATTGATATTTTTATAGATATAAAATTTTATATTTCTAATATTTTAAATATAAAAATTTTACCAAAAAATATAAAAATATTTAATATATTAGCAGATCATTTAAGATCAATTATTTATTTAATTAAAGATGGAATTATTCCATCTAACGAACATAGGGGATATGTATTAAGAAAAATTATTAGAAGATCATTAGTTTATTTAAAATTTTTAGATATTAATGATTTAATTTTATATAAAGTAATTAAAATTATATTATTAAATTTATATTATAAATATTTATTTACATTAGATATTATTAATTTAATTATTGATTTAGTATATAAAGAGGAAAAAAAATTTTATGTAATGTTAAATTATTCATTAAATTTATTAGATTTTTATATTAAGAAGATTATTAGTAATAAAAAAAAATATTTAAGTAGTAAAATTGTTTTTTTATTATATGATACTTATGGTTTGCCTTTAGATTTATTAAAATTAATATGTACTCATTATAATATATTTATTGATATAAAAAAATTTAATATAATTTTAAATTATCAAAGAAAAAAATCTAGATCTAATCAATTGTTTAGTAATAATAAATTTAATAATATTATTCTTTTATTAAAAAATTTAGTTATAACAAAATTTAAAGGATTTAAACACAAAGAAATAAATTCTAAAATTATATTAATTTTAAATAAAGATATATTAATTAATTATATTTCTTCATTTAATGGAGTTTGTATAATTATTTTGGATAAAACTATTTTTTTTCCTAAATCTTGTGGTTTATTGGGTGATAGAGGTTATATAAAAAGTTATGATAATAGTTCATTATTTATAGTAAAAAATACTTATAAATTAGGTAATTATATTTTACATAGTGGTTATATATTATATGGTTGTTTAAAATTGAATGATTTAGTAATTTTGAAATATGATTCTCAATATAGATTGTTAATGGCTAGAAATCATACTTGTTTACATATTTTATGTTATTGTATAAAAGTATTTTACAAAAATAGTAATTTATTTATTAAAAGTACTAAAGTAAGAGAAGATTATTTTTCTTTAGATATTAATAAGAAAATAAATAATTATATTATTATAAAACTAGAAAATAATGTTAATTATTTAATTTGACAAAATTTAAAAATTAATTATGAATTTATTAATGATGAAAAATTATTTATTAATAAAAATTTTAATTTTTTTGGTAAAAATATAGTTAGAATTGTTTGAATTAATAATTTATATAAAGAGTATTGTGCAGGAGTTCATATAAAACAAACTAATAATATAGGTATATTTAAAATAGTTAGATATAATATAATTTCTAATAATAATTTCAGAATTGTTGGTATTACGAATTTTAATGCTTTGCTTGATTATAGTTTTAATAGTAATATAATAATTAAAATAAATAATTTATTAAAATGCAATAATTTAACAATTTATTCTAAAATTGTTAATTTATTAAATAAGTATAAAAAATTATATAATAAAGAAAAGAAATTAAATATTTATATAATTAAGGATTTAATAAATATTTTTAATAAATCAGATATAAAAATATATAAAAATTTTAAATTTATATTAAGAAGAAATATTAAAACAAGTTTTATTAATAAAAATATTTTTTTTGTATTTTTAAATAAATTATATAATTATTATAAATTATCTTTTATTTTAATTAATTTAATAAATAAAGATAATGTTTATTATATTATTTTATTAGATAATAAAATATTTAATTTATTAGATATAAATTTTATAAAGAATATTAAAAAAAAAATTTATTATAAAAATTATTTAAAAGTTAAAAATAATAATTTTTTTATTAATATTTTTTATATAAAATATGATAAAATAATTAAATTATCAATTTTAGATTATATTTATAATTATATTATAAAATTTTTATAATGGAGTAATAAAATAATGTTAATTTTAACACGTAAAATAAGAGAAGTATTAATTATTTCTGATAATATTATAATTAAAATATTAGATATTAATAGTGATAAAGTGTGTATTGGTATAAGTGCACCTAAAAATATTTTAATTTATAGAAAAGAAATATATAAAAAAAATAATTATAAAGTTTAATATAAAAATAATTATATATATAATTATTTAAATATATTATATAATAAAATATATAAATTAATAGTTAATTTTTTATATTTAATTTTTTTATTTTAATAAAAATTAAAATTATTTTAAAGTGAGATGACCGAGTGGTTTAAGGAGCTCCTCTGCTAAAGGAGTATGCGTATAAATAAAGCATCGAGGGTTCGAATCCCTCTCTCACTATTTATTTATTTACATTTACATCCGTAGCTCAGTGGATAGAGCATTCGGCTACGAACCGAAGGGTCAGGGGTTCAAATCCTCTCGGATGTGTAATTAATAACCTACTTTTTTATATTTACAAGTAGGTTAGATTTTTTCTATTTATTTAAATTTATATATTAATCCTAAATTAAATACATTATGATTATCTAAATTAGTAACTTTAAGAATATTATTTTCTTGTATTAAATTTATTTTATATTCTATATATCCATATAATATTTTATTAAATTTATAAACAAAAGCATAATTAAAATATTTTTCTAAATCTATATTATTAGGTGTATATATATTATTATTTATTTTAATTTTATCTATGTTTTCTACATTTGTTTGTATAAATCCAAATATATGATTAATTTTTTTAAATTTATATTTTAAAATTAAAGATATATTTTCACTTTCTTTAGCAAAATTATATTTTTTAATTGTTTTATCGAAAACAGATGATTTACTAGTAGTTAAAATAGGGGTATAATTTATTCCTTTTGCGTAAGATGTTGAAATATATAAATTTTTAATATTATATTTAATTGAACTAGATAATGCATGAGCGTTTTTATTAAATTTATTTAGAGAAAGAAATTTATTTTTTATATTATTTATATTTTTTTTGTGTTTAATAAAAATATATGATGCAGATACTTTTATTCCATTATTGGTTTTATATTTATAACCTATACTAAAAATTTTATCATTTGAATTTAAATTTCCATATAAAGAATTACCTCTATTATTGTATATTTGTAATTGACTTATCAATTTAAGATTTTTAATAAAAAAATTTTTAAATTTAAATTTTTTTTTATATGTTAATATGTTATCTAATATTTCATAGTTTATATTAGATATAAATTTACTTTTATTATGCGGGAAAATATTTACATAAGATAAAGTTTTATATATTAAATTATAATTTTTACCGTAAGTTATAGTACCTAATTTAGGGTGTTTAATTCCTATATAGGATGTATTAATATTAAAATGATTTATTAAATTGTTTTTATTTTTATTATCTAAAATACTAGAATTAATATTAGCATTTATTTTAGCAAATGTTTTAAGTGAATTAATTTTTATATTTTTACTACTTAAACTAAAATTTAGTATATTATTGTTTTTTATATTATATTTAATTTTGTTGTTTAGTATACTGTTTATTTTTAAATTACTTTTTCAATTTATTACATGTTGATTGTTAGATATTAGATTGTTAGAATAAATTGGTTGTGTAAATATAAATAAAGTTAATAAACTAAATATTTTTTTTATTGAGTTCATTATATTTTTCCTGTAAATAGTTTATATAATTAATTATATAATATTTAATTAATTTTTTAAAAATTAGCATTATTAGGATATCTAGGAAAAGCTATTGTATCTCTTATATTATTTATTTTTGTTATATACATTATAATTCGTTCTATACCTAGTCCAAAACCACTATGTTGTATATTTCCATATTTACGTAATTCTATATATCATTTATATTTTAATTTATCTAATTTTTTATATTTAATATTTTTTTTTAATATTTTAATATTTATTTCTCTTTCAGATCCTCCAATAATTTCTCCTATATTAGGAAGAATTATATCCATAGAAGATACAGATAAATTATCGGTATTAATTTTCATATAAAAAGGTTTTATATTTTTAGGAAAATTTTTTATAATAATTGCATTTTTAAAATATTTTTCTGTTAAGAATTTTTCATATTCTGTAGATATATTTATACCTCATTTAATATTATATTTTTTAAAAATATTTTCATTTTTTAAAATATTTATAATTTCTGAATAGTCAATTTCAATATATTTATTATTAATTATATTATATATATGATCTAGATTATAATTTTTATTATAAAAATTTATTACATATAATAAATCTTCATAATTATTTTTTAAAGTTTTTTTTAGTATATTTTTTATTAATTTTTTAGATAAATTTATTATATTATTTAATTTATAATATGCTATTTCTGTTTCTAGCATTCAAAATTCTGATAAATGTTTATTAGTATTAGAATTTTCTGCTCTAAAAACTGGACTTATATTATAAACTTTAGATAGAGAACAAACACAAGATTCTAAATTTAATTGACCAGATACAGATAAATATGTATTATGATTAAAAAATTTTTTATCTTTGTATTTTATATTAAACATATTACTATAACCTTCAGTATCTAAAGATGTTATAATTGGAGTATTAATTAGTAAATATTTTTTTTTTTGAAAAAATTGATGTATATAATATATTATAGAGTTTCTTATTCTAGATATTGCTGAAAATAATTTAGTTCTATTTCTTAAATGGCATATAGTTCTTAAAAATGTTAGTGAGTGATATTTAGGACTAATAGGATATTTTTTAGGATTTTTTATTTTTCCTAATATTTTAAATTTTGTTGCATAAAGCTCATTGTTATTATTTATAAAATTATTTTTAATATATCCTTTTGCTTTAATTGAACAACCACTATGTAATTGATATATAATTTTATTGTATTTTTTTATATTATTAGAATTTAATATAATTTGTAAATTATTTAAACAGGTTCCATCATTTATATCTATAAATGTTATACCTGTTTTAGATATTCTTTTTGTTTTAATTCAACCAAAAAGTTTAAAAATATTTTTTTTGTATTTATATATTTTTTTTATATTTAATATTTTTTTAATTGAATAATATTTCATATTTTACCTTATAAATTTATAATATAATATTATTTTAATCATATACATTTTTTATATTTTTTTTTTATATATTGTAAATATTTATTATGTAATTTAATAGTATTTTTATTAATATTATATTTTATAATTTTATTATATTTTTTTTTAATTAAATTATTTTTTAGATTTTTGGGTTTGTATAAAAAAGATTTTAATGTAATTTGTTGACGAGTCATATTTAAATATAAATGTGCTAGTAATTTAGCGTCTATTAATGCTCCATGATATTTTCTTTCTAAAATATTAATTTTATATCTTTTACAAAGTGAATTTAAATTATTTTTTTTACCTGGAAATTTTTTTCTTGCTATTAAAAGAGTATCAATAATATTACATATTTCATTTATTTTTATATTTATATTTATTAAATTTAATTCGTGTTGTATAAATTTAATATCAAATTTAGAATTATGTATTATTAAGTTACTATTTTTAATAAATTTTATAAAATTTTTATATATATTTTTAAATATAGGTTTGTTTTTTAAAAATTTATTATTTATATTGTGTATTTTATATGATATAGGATCAATTTTTCTTATAGGATTTAAATATGTATGAAATATATTATTAGTTATTTTTCTATTTTTTATTTCTATTGCAGCTATTTCAATAATTTTATTATATTTGTAATTATTATCTATAATATTTAATCCGGTTGTTTCAATATCTAAAATAATATTTTTCTTCATTTTAATATTTGTTATAATTAATTATTAATAGTAATTTATTATTAATATTTTTATGTTTAATATTTCTATTTATACAGATGGTTCTTGTATTAATAATCCTGGTCCTGGTGGTTGTGCAGCTTTAGTAAAATATAAAGAAAAAGAATTTATTTTTAAAGCTGGATATTATTATACTACTAATAATAGAATGGAATTAATGGCTTTTATATTACCTATGAAATTTATTTTATATAAATTTTATCAAATTTTAAATATATATTTATTTACTGATAGTTTATATTTATATAATGGTATTAATATTTGAATGTTTAAATGAAAAGATAATTATTGAAGAAATTCTAAAAATAAATTTATTAAGAATATTGATTTATGATTTAAAATTTATAAAATAATACTTTTTCTTAAGAGAAGTATTAAAATTTTTTATATTAGATCTCATGATAATAATTTATATAATAAAAAGTGTGATGAAATAGCATTTAAACAAGCTAAAAATCCATTTTTAAATGATTTAAATCCAAATATATATAAAAAAATATAATTTATTATAAATAATATTTTTTTTTATATTTTTTTAGGTTTAAAATTTTTATATTTTTTATAAAATATTAATTAATAGAATTTTTTTTATAGTTTATTTTTTTTATTTTTATATTAATTATATTTAATTTATTATTTATAATATTAATTTTTAATTTATTTTTTAAAATTAATAAAATTAAATAAATAATTTTTATATATATTAAAATTATTAAATGTTATAATTTATATTTTATTTTTTTTACTTAATATAATTTATATTATAGTTAAATAAATTATTTTTAATTTTTAATTATTATTTATATTATGATTTTTTTTTATATTAAAAAATTATATAATATATTTATATATAATAATAAAATAAGGTATATTTTATGACTATTAGAATTGGTATTAATGGATTTGGTAGAATAGGAAGGATGGTTTTTCGTAATGCACAAAATAGAGAAAATATTAAAATAGTTGTTATTAATGATTTAATTAGTATTGATTATATGGCTTATATGATTAAATATGATACTAGTCATGGTAAATTTAATAATGATATTGATTATTCTATTAAAGAAAATAAATTATTAATTAATAAAAAAGAAGAAATTTATGTAACTTCTGTTAAAGATCCGGAAAATATACCTTGAAATAAATATAATATAGATATAGTTATAGAATGCACTGGTTTGTTTTTAACTAAAGAATTAGCTTATAAACATATTTTATCAGGTGCTAAATATGTAATTATGTCTGGACCATCAAAGGATGATACTTCAATGTATGTTATGGGTGTTAATCATCATTATTATAGTGGTCAAAATGTAATTTCTAATGCTTCTTGTACTACTAATTGTTTAGCACCTATAGTAAAAGTTATAAATGATAATTTTAAAATAAAAGAAGCTTTTATGACTACTATTCATGCAGCTACAGCTACACAAAAAGTTGTAGATTCTCCTTCATTAAAAGATTGAAGAGGAGGAAGAAGTGTATTACAAAATATTATACCATCATCTACTGGTGCTGCTAATGCTATAGGATATATTATTCCTGAGTTAAAAAATAAAATTACTGGTATAGCTTTTAGGGTTCCAGTTGCTAATGTTTCAGTAATAGATTTAACAATTAAATTAGTAAATAGTTTAACTTATAATGATTTATGTAATGTCTTTAAAGAAGCTAGTGAAAGTTATTTAAGAGGTATTTTAGGTATTACTTATGATGATGTAGTATCTAGTGATTTTAATGGTAATAAAATGACTTCTATTTTTGATGCTAAGGCTTCTATTTTATTAAATAGTAAATTTATAAAAGTAATATCTTGATATGATAATGAAACAGCTTATTCAGAAAAGTTGTTGGATTTAGCTAGTTATATATATTATTATAATTAAAATAATAATTATTAAATAATATTAATTTAATGAATCTAATTTTTTTAAAAGTTAGTTAGATTCATTATATTTTTTTTAGTATATATATTTTGAAATAAATTTTATATATCTTTGTATTAATTTAGTATTGAATCCATATTTTCTTAATAGATAACTAGTAATAATTTTATTAGGTTCTTTTTGAATAATTTTTTTAGTTATTTCATGTATTTTATATGATGTTTTTCGTTTTATAATATTTTTTAGTTTATTATTTAATTTATTTAATTTATTTAGTTTATTATTTTTTGGTTTTATAGGAAATCAATTAATGTTAAAATTTTTAATTTTAAATTGTTTGTAATACATTTGACAATTAATATTTTTATGTCCTAAAATTTTTGTTATAAAATAATCTTTATCATAATTTTTTCATTTTTTATCTTTTTTATATCAATATTTAAGCATTATTTGGGCATAAATAGATCTACTATCTTTATAAGTTCTTGTTTTATTATTAAAAAATTTTTTTACTCATTTATTTAGATGAAATGAAATATAATTACTAATTTGAGAATTTTTAGATATTAATTTATTTTTTTTTTTTTTAATTTTATAAAATATATTTTGAATTAAAAAACATTTTCTTAATAAATATAATTTATTAAGAAAAATATTACTATTTATTAATATATATATTATATATTTTTTATTTTTTTTTAAACTTTTAGCTTGTCCTATAAATGTTATTTGATAATTATTTTTTTTTTTAAATTTTCCTAAATATAAAATTTCTATCATTCTTCTTCCTGATATAGCAGATAAAGCAAAACATATAGCAGAAATATTATTATAGTTATTTAGGTATTTTATAGTATATAATATATTATATATTTTTTGCATATAACTTATATAATTTATATTTATAATATTTTTTTTTTTTTTTTTTAGAGCTTCTAGTGATTTATTTTTAATTATTATTATTTTATTTTTTTCTATTTTTAAATAGAATAAAAATTCATGATTTATTTTTAATTTAATAATAATTTTAATTAATTTTAAACCTTGTTGTATTTTATTTATTAAATATTTATTACCTTCATATAATGAAGATTTAATATAAAATTTTATTTCTTGTTTTCAATTAGGTATTTTTTTAATTATATTTTTATATATTTTTTTATTATATTTATTTTTTATTTTAATAGTATTTAATAATATTAAAAGTTTTTCAATATTTAAAAGTTTTTTTTTAAGTATATAAATATTTATAAATATTTTATTAATAGATTTATTTTTGAGTGTTTTTATTTCTTTTTTATAATATTTAAATTTATTAATTAATAAATTTATTTTTTTATTAAAATTATAATGTTTTTTATTAGTAAATTGACGTCTAAGTAGTGATATATATTTACTATATGTAAATATTGATATATTGCGTTTTTTTAAATATTTTTTATATTTTAATGAAATTTTT